>CAZSIG010000091.1:0-10268 GCA_964606195.1 uncultured Anaerolineales bacterium | reverse complement strand
ACAATGAAAGGTCTCTTTCGCGCAGCTAGGCTGGCGTTTCCCGTCGTTTCAACGCGGCGATAAAGAAGACAAAACCTCCTGAAATCCACACCATTGCTATGATCCAAGCCAGAGAACTGTTATTGCTACCGCCAGTAGTTGGCAGAGTAGCTGGCGCGGCTTCTTCGGCAGTTGCCGCTGGTGCTGCCGGAGCCTCTCCTTCTGCTATGGTGATGCGCCCATCCGTTTCAACAGAAATCGGGGAGTTCATTTCGATATACTCAGCTACCGCGTCGGCTAAGACCGCGCCCGCGTCGTAGGGATCAACTGCATTGTTCGCAAGCATATCATAGCCATCTCCCCCCCCACGCATGAAGTTATTAGAGGTAACTTTATACATCGCGTCCGGGTCGATTGGACTAAACGTCCCATCCGCATTTTTGACCTCTACGCTAAGAATACGAGAACCTGCCGCATTATTGGGATTATAAGTATATTTCATACCTCCAACCTGCGGGAATTGACCCGCACCTTCCTCAACCTTGCTGACGCCATGTTCCAGCGCTGCCCATACATCGGCACCTTTTAGCCCAAAGGTCGCGATTTGATTGCCAAACGGTAATACAGTCAGCACATCCCCCATCGTGATATTTCCAGGGTCGATGCTTGCGCGAATACCACCACCATTGGTTATACATAGTTGGGTTCCCTGAGATGAGGTTTTCCATAACATCGCGTCGCAGATCAGATCGGCTAGATTAGTCTCTTTGGCGCGGACATCTTCGCGCGCACCATTGAGCAAGACGGTGGCTTCGCCCACTACGGTGTTCTTCAACGCTTCAATGGGAGCGCCAAACCGCTCGACATCCTGCAAAATCTCCGCGTTCGGTTCGACACTTTCGTCAAGATGGATCGGCGCGCCATTGTAAGATGTCACTACACCAGCTTCGTCAAAGGATACATCTAATCGACCTAGCCAGCCGCCCCACTCCGCGTCATGTACGATCAAAACTTGTCCGCCATTCGGAGAACTGACCACAGTTGGATATTCACCTACCGCATCCCCCATCGGGCCTAATGGAGTATGGCTATGCCCGCCGACGATGACATCAATACCATCAACCGCGCCAGCCAGGTTCTTATCCGCGCTATAACCACTGTGAGTCAGAGCAACAATTTTGTTAATCCCCATACCCTCTAGTTCCGCGACCATAGCCTTAGCAGTCTCGACCTCATCATTGAACTTCACGTTTGCACCAGCGTTCGAGATGTACGCGGTTTCAGGGGTGGTCAGACCGAAAATACCGACCTTTGCCTCACCGAACTCTTTAACGATATATGGCTCAATTACCCCACTGAGTTCTGGTTCTGCCGAGGCATCAACATTCGCGCTAATGACCGGAAATTCCGCGCCGTTGATGAAACTCCGCAGAGTCCCTGGACCAGAATCGAATTCGTGATTACCTATTACCATCGCGTCAATGCCCAATTTACCCCAGAAGTAGGCTTCTTCCTCACCTTGCCACTGATTAAAATATAAGGTGCCCTGGAACGAGTCACCCGCATGCAAGAACAAGACATTATCTACTTCTGATCTAACCTGCTCCGCGGCGGTGTACATTCGCGCTATGCCGCCATTTATCGGTTCACCATAGTAGCTCCACTCTTCCAAATGCGCGTGAGTGTCGTTGGCATGTAAGATGGTGACATCCAATGCCCCTGCCGCGAAGCCCGCAACGGGCATAGAGGCTACCAACATGGCTGCAATCATCAATGCCGCGAGAAATACTCTTTTTGTCTTAATCATTTTTACTAAACTGCTCCTTTCTTCTTTATCCTTCTAAACGTTTTATTCTCAAAACCTCTATTCTCGAAGTCTTTCTGATTGGGTTATATACATCACCTCCATTAAGCAAAAACATATCGAAATAGCTTCTGTAACGGCAGAGTGCTTAAATCTAACCAACAATCCCGCGTATTATAACGCATTTAACAAATAAATGCAAAAACCAAAACACAAGTGAAGAAAAACACATTCACAGGCTGATAGCTTCGCGCTTTTAAGAACAAACTCAAGTTTTGCTCATAATCAAGGGCAATGCTATAATTGGCGCGGTGAACATGATTTGGGATTATCAATATAGAGTAGAACTTACATAACTTCGGGTTATTTTTACCGCCGAGAGCGCGGAGAGCGCAGAGCTTTTGTTACAATTTTTACCGGCTGAAAAATACGATTTCAAATGACTGTCTATGAGCACGGATGACAGTAGCAAAATTATTCCTATAAGAAAACTCCGCGACCGTCGTTTATCCCCGTACGGGGACGCTCTCTGTGGTAAAATTATTATGAACTTGCGTAAGTACTATAGAGGTAAAAAAGTATGATTACCAGTCTAAAAGATATTATTACCACAGCACAGAAAAAGGGGCCTTGTCCGGTCGCGATCGCCGCTGCTGCTGAGCTTGAAACTCTGACCGCGGCGCGAGCGGCACAGGATATGGGTATCGCAACCTGCAATTTAACCGGCAACCAGAATGCTATAGAACGCGTCGCTGCCGAACAAGACATATCACTAACCGACATGGACATCATTCACACTGACACGGACGAGGAAGCGGCGCGGCAGGCGATGTTATTGGCAGGGCAGGAAAAAGTCGTCACCGTAGTTAAAGGATTTCTCAAAACAGCCATACTGATGCGCGCCGCGTTGTCTAAGGATGCCGGATTGCGCGGCAACGCGCTGTTATCTCACGTTGCAGTTTTCGAAGTCCCCGGCTTTGATCGACTCATCTATCTAACAGATGGTGGAGTGATTATCACGCCTACATTGGAACAAAAAGTGACCATGATTGAGTATGCCATGACGGTAGCGCGAAAACTAGGAGTTGAAAAACCGCGAGTAGCAATATTGACCGCGGCAAACGAAGCATCTTTAGATATGCCGCGCACTCTGGAAGCCACGAGCCTAGCCGCCGTTCTACGTACTCAAGGATTAGGAGATCAAATAGCCGGTCCTATAACATTGGACTGCGCGATATCCACAAAGGCAGCGACGTTGCATGAGTATGATAGCTCAATAGCGGGACGCGCAGATATTTTACTCGTACCTCATCTTGAAGCGGGAAATATCTTGGGGAAAACGATAACGCAAATAGCGCGGGGGGCAATGGCGGGGTTAGTGATGGGCGCGAAAGTACCAATCTCTCTTGGTTCTAGGGCTGATCCACACGAATGGCGTCTCGCGGGGATCGCTTTGGGGGTTCTAGTTGGCACGTAATTTGGTTCTTGGGAAGTTCACGTCAAGCTTCCTTCTTCTGCCAAAACGCCTTTCAACGCGGTTATGGACACCTCTAACATCTTTTTATCAGGAGCCCGCGTGGTCAGTTTTTGCAAAACAAGACTTGGCTTCACTAAAGCGCGAACTATTACATTGTCATAGTGAGCCGAACTCCATTTCAATGCCTCGTAGGAGATCCCCGCGATTACCGGAATCAGCAGAATGCGCGAAGCTAAACGCATAATGAGTGGTGGTCGTCCCAATAACGAGAAGATTACCACAGATATAATCATCACCCACAACAAAAAGCCCGTTCCACAACGCGTATGTGAAGTACTGTAAGCATCGACATGTTCTGGCTCCAAAGTTACACCCGCCTCATAAGCATTGATAGTTTTATGTTCCGCGCCATGATAACTAAAGACGCGCCTTATATCAGGCATCAAACTGACAAGCAGTAAGTAAACAATAAACAACAGCAATCTTATCAATCCCTCGATAAGATTGCTGATCACCGGATGAGGCATGAACCAATATCGCTCCATCGCTTTGATCACCAAAAGTGGTGACACGAAAAATAATCCCATGCCAAAAGCTAGAGAGATCAAGATCGTCCCCCAAGCTACAGCCCCGCTGAATACGGGGCTTTTTTCTTCGGAAATATTATCTTCCTGCTCAGTCTCACTCATCTCCTCATCCTCCTCCAGCGCGATATTGGCAGAGAAGAGGAGCGCGTTCATGCCCAAAACCAGACTGTCCCATAACACAACCAATCCGCGCAGGAAAGGCAGCTTGATTATTCGATTATTGTAAATGGCAGCAGGCAGACTCTCGCGGTGTAAAACTATCTCTCCACTAGGATTGCGGACCGCGACAGCCATAGCGGTTTTGCCGCGCATCATCACCCCCTCGATTACTGCCTGTCCACCATAGTTAAGTTCGCCCAAATTTTTTACCTTCTTTGTTTACCTTTCTTTCAGCCCGGTCAACGCGTAGGTCTGCACTGCCGCGCCGCGGTGTTTTACCTGTAATTTCCCTATAGGTTCAACAGTTACAAAATCTTTTACTTTCTCGTAAGTACTATCGCTGATGTATATCGTACCTCCCGGTGCATTCTCCTGCAAACGCTTGGCTAAGTTCACCGCGTCGCCTATCGCGGTATAATTTAACTGCTCCGAAGTTCCGATATTTCCTACAACCGCTTCACCAACGTGAATTCCCACACCATATTGTAAAGCCCGTTCCTCGTGTACTCGTCTGTGATAGGCTTCGATTGTAGCCTGCATGAGCAACGCGGACTTAACAGCGCGCAAGGCATGATCGGGTTGCTCTAGCGGAGCATTGAAAATTCCCATCACCGCGTCGCCCATAAATTTGTCCAGAGTACCTTCCTGCTCTAGAATCGCCTTCGCGGCCATAGACAAATACTGGTTTAGAATATCTACCAATTTTTCAGGAAGTAGACTCTCGCTAAAAGAGGTAAAATTACGAATATCAGCGAAAATGATTGATATCTCCTGACGTTTTCCACCCAATCGTAACTCATCAGGGTTCGCGGGCAATCGATCTACCACCGCTGGCGAGACATACCGCTTAAACATATCCCGCGTCGCTTCCAAGCGTTTCTGCTCGGTCAAATCATCTACAACGATAGCCACTCCCAGAGTCTCTTGTTGAGGGTCTTTAAGTGGAGATAAGTTCATGCGCAAAAATGCCCGCTCATTACGTTTTGGCAGCAGCGGATTTATTTCGTAAGCTAAGTGGCGCTGTTCAAGTCGCTTCGTCTCCTGTATCATTTTAGGCAGAGTGGTTTCATGCAAAAAGTTCAGCACTTTTGGTAGGGGACTACCTATAGCTTGATTGGAAGGATAAGCAAAAATGTTCTCAGCCGCGCGGTTGAAGGTGATGACACTATCCTCTCTGTCGGTAGTGATTACTCCGCTGGCAATACTGGCGAAGATATTGTCCATATAATTCTTCATCGTTGCGATCTCGGCAATCTTTTGTTTCAAACTCTCGAACAATCGCGCGTTCTCGATGGCAATTGCTGCCTGATTAGCGAATGCCACCAGCAGCCCAAGGTCTTGTTGAGAAAACAGCCCCGTTTTAATTCGGTTATCCGCGTAGATAACACCCGTAACGCGATCTTTTAGTCTCAGCGGTACACACAAAATTGAACGTAAGTTATAACTGATCACACTCTCTTGCGAACTGAACCGCGGATCCATCGCCGCGTTTGTAGTCAACACCGACTTGCCATCGTGAGCCACTTGTTCCACTACACTACGGCTTATCTGGAACGAAGACCCATCTACAGTCTCCTTATCCATATTTCGCGCCACTTTGAAAACTAGCTCGTTAGTGTGTTCATCTATGAGCATCAAGAAGCTACGCTCCGCGCCCGTCACCTCGATAATGGTGTCCATAACGCGTTCTAATACTTCGGTCTGATCAAGAGAAGAATTGATCGTACGACTGACTTCATAAATCGCTAATAGGCGTTCTTGCTCGCTAGCCTGCCTATTGACATCGCTGCGCAATTGCACCAAGCTTGAGTCTGCTTGGTTCAACCGTCGGTTCAATTCGCTGAGTTGTTGACCGATATTTATGGTCAATTTAGTGGCGTTTTCTATCAGCCTTTTAGCGTCTTGATCCTGCCGCGCCACCGCGCCTCTTTGCGCATGTTGTAAGATGGTCGCCTGTTGTTGTGCTAGTCGAGACAGATTTGCCATTTGTTTCTGAACAATAGTGATCTCCTCCACTACTTTATCGATTGACAAATCCTCGACTTTGGGTTTTGCCCTTAACTCATCTATCATACTTACTTCATCAGTCATTATAGTTACCCCAACACTGCTACGCGGTTAAAAAGTACCGAGTTTCAAACGAATGCCATCGTGTGGATTTTGCTCTAATGCCAGTAGAAAACGCGATGTTCACTGTCTGGACTGATTGGTACACCCTCCCTACCACCGTCGCCTCTATCACCCACATATTCCACCACATTGACCCACCATTCATACCTGTCACCAAGATCGGAAGTTTCCCGCACAATACCAGCATCAGGAGTGAACTCAGTATCTTTCGTCCAATCCCCCCCCGCGTAGTAAGGCTGACCTTGCCACATACGGAAAATAGTCACGCTGTAATACTCATCTTCACCCAAATCATCCACCGGCTCCCATTCTAGTACTGGAGGCGATTCCGGACCACTGGAAGCGAATTCATCTACCGGTCCGACGATTTGAGGCGCCTCGTATTTAAATTCCGAAATCTCTGTCTCGGTGGGTGTGACAACCACTCGCGTAGCTACCTTTGTAGAAGTAGCCGTGTCTGTGGGGGTAGCTGTTCGCGTGTCGGTGGAAGTGGGAGTAAATGTATTCGTCTGGGATGGTGTTCGGCTTGGTGACGCGGTCGGACTTGGGGTAAAAGTGACACTGGATGTCTCGGTTTCTGTAGGCTCAGGCGTAGCGCTAGTAGTTTCACTGGGAGTGGCGGTGCTTGTCGGTTCGGGTGTCGCGGTATTTGTAGGAGTTGAAGTGTCAATCGGATTTAACATCGCCACAAGATTTGAACCGCGCCCACTGAGGAAAAACGCCGCGCATAGCAACAGCAAAATCAGCGCCGCGCCTATTATAACCCAACGCAGCCAGCCGCGCTTAGGCTCAGTAGTCACCTCTTCCTTTTTAAGCTTACCGCCCGCTTGAGTATCTTCACCTTCCTTCTTTTTAAGCTCATCTTCCACCCGAATCAACAGCGCGGGAGCATCTTTATAATTAGGAGCGCTCCCGAGTAACTTATCGAGTAAACTCTTTGCCTCTTTCCACTGCTTAGTCTCTATGGCTGCCAGAGCCTTCTGATATAAGTCCATCTGATTAACTTCGCGCCCCGCTTGTGCCAGTTTAGCACTTGCATCGCGGTAATCAGGATCTATCTGTACAATCTGACTATAGAGATTCAGAGCGCGTTGCCAATCTTCCGCCTTCATCGCCTCTTCACCAGAATCGTACAATTCGGACAGCAGGCTGGCTTGATCTCCGCTCGGCGCGGGCTCTTCTGTTGATACCGGTTCCGGTTCAGCCTCAACTTCGGGGGTGGAAGGCGGTTCCGCGGAAACTGGAGGGGTAGGAGTAGGAGTGGGCGTGGGAGGAATAACTTTCAATTCGATGTCAGCCGCCTCGGCGACCTTACGCAAAGCCGCTTGTATCTCTTCGGGATTTTGGAAACGATCTTCAGAACGTTTAGCCAAAGCCTTATTGATCAGTTCTTCCATCTCCGCGGGTACTTCAGGACGGAATTGCCTCAACGGTGGCGGCGGCGTGGAGATATGTTGACTCACGATAGACCAGGGCGTCTCTGCCGCGAAGGGCAATCTGCCAGTTAGCATCTCAAAGGTGACTATCCCCAACGAATAGATATCAGAACGCACATCCACTAACTCACCCATAGCCTGTTCCGGAGCCATATAATAAGGTGAACCGACGAACCCCGAACGCGTCAATGAAGGTAAATCTTGCGCTCGCGCCACTCCGAAATCCAAAACCTTGGCTAACCCATCCTTCATAATCATCAGGTTTTGAGGTTTAATATCGCGGTGCACTATACCGTGGCTGTGCGCGTCTTGCAGCGCTTGAGTGATCTGGTAAGCGATGTCTAGCGCCTCGTCCAATGGGAAACTCCCCCGTTCATCAAGCAACTCTCGCAAAGACTTTCCCTGAATGTATTCCATCGCCAAGAAATGGGTATCGCGGTCCGCACCATAATCCAACACTTTGACAATATGTTTGTCGGAGAGCGCCATCGCGAGCTTAGCTTCACGAATAAACCGCTGAATGTAAGTTACATCCGCCGCTAATTGTGGATATAGCACCTTGAGAGCCAGCCGGTGGGCATCGCGAATGTCCTCAGCCATGTAGACCCAAGCCATTCCTCCACTACCCAACTCCCTAGTGATTTTATAGCGATTCCCGATAATTTGACCAATCATTGAAAATATTCCTGCCTTATAACGTGATAATTCTCATAATTATAGTTGAAAACATTGAAAAGAGCAACACGAAATATAATCACCCCAAAAAGTCAATAGCATAAAGCCCAAACCTCGCGCCTTTAGCGTTTTCCTCTCTTCTCAGCCACCTTTTTGCCTCTATATTTTTCTCCACGGGCGCGAAATATCAAGTTTAGCGGTGTACCTTCAAAACCCAAATGTTCCCGTAGATAATTTTCCAAAAATCGCTCGTAGGAAAAATGCACTAACCGCGTATCGTTCACAAAAACGACAAAAGTTGGTGGCGCGACACCAACTTGAGTTATATAAAATACGCGCAGCTTCTTGCCCCATTTCGAGGGCAAATTATGTCTTTGCAGCGCGTCCTGTAGAACCTGATTCAGATACGCGGTCGGCAGACGGCGCATTCGCTGTTCCTGCACCCACGTCGCGGTTTCAATAACCTGTCCCACCCTTTGTCCCGTCTTAGCCGAGATGAAAATGAACGGCGCGTATGGCGCGAATTTCAACTCGGAGCGCAGAGTTTGAGTATATTCCACCATCGTATGCGTATCTTTCTCTATCGCGTCCCATTTATTAACCGCAATGATCAATCCTTTATGCTCTTCCAGAACATACCCTACGACGTGCGTATCCTGCGCGGTGATCCCCTCTACAGCGTCGATCATCACCACCGCGACATCTGCGCGCTGAATGGCGCGCACGGCGCGCAATACGCTGTATTTCTCCACCCCGCGCTCGACCTTCCCGCGCCGCCGAATCCCCGCCGTATCGATCAGTACAACTTCTTCACCTTGCCATTTCAGCTTGGTATCAATCGCATCTCGCGTCGTGCCCGGAATATCGCTGACGATGGCGCGCTCCTCGCCCAGGAGTTTGTTCACCAACGAGGACTTCCCCACGTTAGGTCTGCCGACTATCGCGATCTTGAGTATATCCTCATCTTCATCTCTCTCCGGCATCGCGGGAAGCTGCTCTACCACCGCGTCGAGCAAATCGCCCGTGCCCGTGCCGTGCAAGGCAGAGACGGGATAAGGCTCACCTATCCCCAAATTATAAAATTCAACTGCTCCAGCGCGGTCAACATGACTCTCAGCCTTGTTGACCGCCAAGAACACCGGCTTAGCGGTGCGGCGTAGCAGTTCCGCTACGTCGTAATCTCCCGTAGTGAGCCCCTCTTGGGCATCAGCCATGAAAATGATCGCCTCCGCCTCCGCGATGGCGATCTGCACTTGACTGCGAATCTCCGATACGAAATCCTTCGAGCCTACAGACATCACCTCGCGCATCGCGGCTCGCGTTGAATGAATCTCTAATCCTCCCGTGTCCACAAGAGTAAAGGTTTTGCCGCTCCACTCCGCGTCGGCATAGAGCCGATCTCGCGTCGTTCCCGACAAATCTTCGACAATAGCTAAACGCGCCCCAACGAGTCGGTTGAAGAGCGTGCTTTTTCCCACATTAGGGCGACCAACAATCGCGACGATAGGTTTTATTTTCATGCAGCCATTATAATACAGTCATCGCGGAAAAGCAAAAATTCGACCTCTGTAATTTAATTTGTGATCATAAGGTGTGACGGTGCGTCACACCATAATCACCATTCCACAGGCGTCTCCACGGTTGTTCCGTCTTTGCTCTAAGCCCCCGTCCGCGGGGGCGTTTAGGAATAGAGCGATGGTTTGGGCTTAGACGCCCCCGAGACAGGGGCTTGGAGCTATCTGATAATGTGCCTCCGCCCTTGAAATTCCCATTGTCCCAAAATTAAGTAACAATGGCAGGTATGGAAACCTGCCCTACCCCACTGCTGTTGACCGCGTAGACTTCCGAAGTTTCGGAAAACTTCGGAAGTCTGGAAAAATCCAACGCAACTGAACCAGTGTCCCCTAAGTGGTGCGAAAGATTTTTTTGCCTGTCATAAACGTTCATAAATATTAGACATTATATTGATTTATTTGACCGCGCCATTAATCGAACGCAGATAACGCAGATTGGCCTGATTT
>CAZSIG010000090.1:6929-10292 GCA_964606195.1 uncultured Anaerolineales bacterium | reverse complement strand
CATTTAAGGTCATATTTATGCAGCAGGTAAAAATTGTAACAAAAGCTTTGCGCTCGTAGTTTATCCCCGCACGGGGGCGCCCTCGATGGTAAAAATAACCCGAAGTTGCGTAAGTTCTGACAAATAGACCTGTCACTAATTGCACTAATTAACGCGAAAAAAGCAGAAAATTCGTGAAATTAGGGGCAAAGAATAAGGAGGGAGATATGGAAGAAAAAACTGTAGGTCAAATGATTTTAGAACGCCGCGTATCGCGCCGTGATTTTCTGAAATTCTGCGCGGTCATGGCGGGGACGCTGGCGCTGCCACCGAGTTTCGCCGGTAACATCGCCGAGGCGGTGGAGAAAGCCAAGAAGCCAACGGTGGTCTGGCTCGAATTTCAAGACTGCGCGGGGTGCACCGAGTCATTCCTTCGCGCTTCCCGCCCGACGACGATGGACATCTTGCTCGATGTGCTGGCGGTGAATTACCACGAGTTGATTATGGCGGCTGCTGGACATCAGGCAGAGGCAGAGAGATTACGCACTATCGAAGAGGGCGGTTACTTGTTGGTCGTCGAGGGGGCTATTCCCACCGCGGCGGATGGCGCTTATTGCTGCATTGGGGGGCATTCCGCGCTACATATTTTGGAAGAAACTGCCGCGCACGCCGCGGCGGTCATCGCGGTCGGCAACTGCGCGACCTTCGGCGGACTGCCCAAAGCTGCCCCCAATCCGACTGAAGCGGTGTCGGTGATGGAGTTGGTGAAGGACAAGCCGGTGGTCAACCTGTCCGGCTGTCCGTTGAACGCGGTCAATCTGACCGCGACGATAGTACATTATCTCACCTTCAACGAACTGCCGAAGATGGACGATTTGCAGCGTCCACTATTCGCGTATGGGACGCGCATTCACGATAATTGTGAACGGCGCGGGCACTTCGATGCCGGGGAGTTCGTCCGCGAATGGGGCGACGAGGGACACCGCAAAGGGTGGTGTCTGTATCAAATGGGCTGCAAGGGCCCGGTCGCGTTCCACAACTGCCCGATAGTGCGATGGAACGACGGCACGAGCTGGCCGGTGATGGCGGGGCATGGGTGTATCGGCTGTTCCGAACCCGGCTTCTGGGATATGGGCGCGTATACTCCTTCTGAGGTTTTCGGAGTTACCCCGCCCGATACCTACCCGCCGACAGAGTTGCCGGAGCAACAGGATATGTCGGCAGGCAACCTCGTCGCGGCGGGCGCGGTCGGCGCGGCAATCGGCGCGGCGGGCGTGGCGGCGTATAATCAATTATCTAAACCTGAACCAGAGGATACGTAAAGGAGGTCGCGATGAATCGTAGAGATTTTCTCAAGCTCGCGGGAATCGGCATGGGAAGCACGCTCTTGCCGTCCGAACTCGCGCTCGCTTCTACGCGCGGCGACCCCACGCATCACATCGCGATGTTGTACGACACGACGAAGTGCATCGGCTGCCGCGCCTGTCAAATCGCTTGTCGCGAATGGAACGAAACCACCGTTGAAAAAAGCTCCGATGGCTTGTACGACGCGCCGCTGGAACTTTCCGCCGATACCTGGACGACGATTAACCTCTACCGCGACGCGGACGAATGGGCGTTCATCAAGTACGGCTGTATGCACTGCATCGAACCGGCATGCGCCAGCGCGTGTCCGGTCAGCGCATTGCAGAAGCAAGAAAACGGCGCGGTCACTTACAATCCCAAACGCTGTATCGGCTGCCGCTACTGCATGGTCGCCTGTCCATTTCACATCCCGCGCGCCGAATGGGAAGACGCCATTCAGGTTATCGCCAAGTGTACACTTTGCCATGATCGCTTGATCAACGGGGATGGTCCCGCATGCGCGGAGGCGTGCCCCGCGGGCGCGCTCATCTGGGGAGAGCGCGGTGAGTTGGTGGCGGAGGCGGAGAGTCGATTGGCGGAGCACCCCGACCGCTACGTAAATTACATTTACGGCAAAGAGGACGCGGGGGGCACTTCGGTGCTGTATCTCTCGCACGTGCCTTTCGAGAAGTTGGGTTTGCCACCGTTACAACACGAAGGATACCCCGAGTTGAGCGAGAACACGGGCAAGATAGTCATTCCCAGCGCGCTCGTCGCCGCGCCGGTCGTCCTGGCGGCGATTAAGTTCATGGCTGGGCGGGGGAGTAAGGAGGGTTAAGATGACTGCGATTACTAATGAGAAGAAAATCGGCGCGCGGTTCGTGTTCAGCGTTGCCCTGTTGGGCTTGTTGACGTTGATCGGCGTCGCGTTGGCTGTGTATCGGCTGTTCGTCGGGCTGGGACCCACCACTAACCTCAACGACCATTTTCCCTGGGGCGTCTGGATTATGCTCGACCTGTTTCTGATTCCCATCGGCGGCGCGGCGTTCACCATCTCCGCCATCAGCCACTTTTTCGACATTGAGGATTATCACAAGGTGGTGCGCCCCGCGGTGCTGACCGGCTTTCTATGCTACTCGCTGGTCGGCGCGATATTATTGATGGATTTAGGGCGGTGGCACCAGTTCTACAACGTGCTGATACCCCCCTATATGAATATCCATTCATTCCTGCTGGAAATCGCGCTCTGCGTCACGTTCTATCTCGTCATTTTGACGCTGGAGGTCGCGCCGACTATTTTGGAGCGGTGGAATCTGACTAATATCGAGCGGCTCATAGACCGCGCCATGCTCATCGTCGCGGGCGCGGGGATTGTGCTCTCTACGCTGCACCAATCGTCCATCGGCTCGATGTTCCTGCTCATGCGCCACAATCTGAGTTCGATTTGGTGGACGGAGCTGCTGCCATTGTTATTCTTCACCCAAGCGGTTTTCGGCGGCTTGGCGATGGCGGTGGTGGTGTTTCACTTTACCTGGAAGGGCTTGGGCAAACCGGTAGATAAAAAGCTGCTGGTCAGCATCGGCAAGGTCATTCGCGTCGTCTTGCTGCTGTACTTCATCGTCAGATTGGCGGATTGGCTGATCGCGGGCGATTTGGGCTTGCTGTTCAAGTTCGATTATTACAGCATCATCATTCTGGTGGAGATAATCACCGGCATGATTGTCCCGTTGGCGCTGCTCTTTTCCAAGCTCGGCAACCGCGCCGCGGGGGTGTTTTGGGCGAGTGTGTGGATATTGATTGGCTTGTTCATCGAGCGGCTGATGGTGACGTGGGTAGGGATGGAGATGCCCGCGTGGTCGACTTACACCCCGCACTGGATGGAAATCGTGCTCAGCATCGGCTTCCTCGCGGGCGGCGTGTTGGTTTACATGCTGGTGGCGCATTTCTTTGAGCTGCTGCCTGAGGGACATTGAGGCGTGAAGATGCGAAACGTGAAAACGTGAAGACGTACCGCGTAGCTTCTTACGCCTCACGTATCAC
>CAZSIG010000090.1:0-6829 GCA_964606195.1 uncultured Anaerolineales bacterium | reverse complement strand
TCACGTATCACTAAATTAGAGTTCCGTATAACTTGAGGAGAGAAATATGACCAAGATTATTGTTGACCCGATAACTCGTATCGAAGGCCATCTGCGGATTGAGGTCGAAGTGGATGGCGGGAAAATAACCGACGCGTGGAGTTCCAGCACGATGTTTCGCGGGCTGGAATTGATACTGAAAGGGCGCGACCCCCGCGAGGCGTGGCACTTCGCGCAGCGTATCTGCGGCGTTTGTACGACCGTTCACGCCCTCGCGTCCGTCCGCTCGGTGGAGGACGCGCTAGGTATTCAGATTCCCGATAACGCGCGCATTCTGCGGAATATAATCGCGGGAATTCAGTACATTCAAGACCACGTCATTCACTTCTATCACCTACACGCGCTGGACTGGGTAGACCTTGTAAACGCGTTAGAAGCTGACCCGGCAGAGACCGCGAAGTTGGCGCAGTCCGTCTCCGATTGGCACAATTCGAGCGCGGCGTATTTCAAAGGGGTACAAGACCGTCTGGCAGCGTTCGTGGACGCGGGGCAGTTGGGACCATTCGGCAACGCCTATTGGGGCCACCCCGCGTATAACCTGCCTCCCGAAGCGAATTTGATGGCGGTAGCGCACTATATGGAAGCCCTCGATTGGCAACGCGAGGTAATTCGCGCCCATGCCATTCTGGGGAGCAAGAGTCCGCATCTGCAAACTTATCTTGTAGGTGGCGCGGCTACGCCGATTGACCCGACTTGCCAGGCGTCGATTAACGCGGACACCGTCGCCGCGCTCAAGAGGCTGTTCGCGCAGGCGAAAGAGTTCGTGGATAAGGTTTATCTGCCCGATGTGTTAGCGATCGCGCCTTTCTATCTCGATTGGGCGAGCATCGGCGGCGGCGCGGGCAATTTCCTGTCCTACGGTGATTTCCCCGACGCCGACGGCAATATGTGGTTCCCCGCGGGGTATATTTTGAACAAAGACCTGAGCACCGTGTATCCGGTAAATCAGGACGAAATCACGGAGTACGTTACGTACTCGTGGTATGATTACGATGATGAGGCGAGCGGTTTACATCCCTGGAGCGGCGAGACGCGTCCCAATTACACGGGTCCCAAGCCACCTTACAAAGAGCTTGACACCGACAATAAATACTCGTGGCTCAAGGCACCGCGTCTGGCAGATGAACCGATGGAAGTGGGCCCGCTGGCGCGCATGGTCATCGGCTACGCGGGGGGACACGCGGAGATTAAGCCCGCGGTCGAAGATTTGCTGGCGAAACTAGGCGCGGAGCCGGAAGTGCTCTTCTCCACGCTGGGGCGCACCGCGGCGCGGTGTCTCGAAACGGTACTCCTCGCGAAGAAGATGGTTGGCTGGGTAGATGAGTTGGCTGCCAATATCGCGAAGGGCGAATTGAAGATTCACGAAGTCGAACATTGGGATCCGGAAACCTGGCCTGCCGAAGCTAAAGGTTGGGGCGCGCACGAAGCACCGCGCGGGGCATTGGGACATTGGATACACATCAAGGATAAGAAGATTCACAATTATCAAGCGGTCGTGCCGAGCACCTGGAACGCAGGACCGCGCGATGCCAACGGCAAACCAGGCCCGTTTGAGGCAAGTCTCATCGGCACGCCCATCGCGGATCCCGAAAAGCCGGTGGAGATATTACGCACGATTCACTCGTTCGACCCCTGCCTCGCGTGCGGCGTGCACGTCCTCGACGCGGAGGGGCGCGAAATCACCCAAGTCATAGTGCAACCGGGGGTCGCGTGATCACAGAGTCGCAAGCCAAGACGCTCATTCTCGGAGTGGGCAACCTGCTCCTCTCCGACGAGGGCGCGGGGTTGCGCGTCGTGGAACGGCTGGTGACAACTTACGAACTGCCAAAGGAGGTACAAGTCCTGGATGGAGGTACGCTGGGGCTTGACCTCCTTTATTATTTGGAAGGGGTTGAAAACCTGCTAATAATCGACGCGGTGGAGATGCAGAAGGAGCCGGGCGCGCTGCTGCGTCTGGCGAATGACGAGGTGCCCGCATTTTTGGCGGTGAAGATGTCGCCACATCAGGTCGGTGTCCCTGATATGCTCTGCGCCGCGAAGTTGAAGGGGATTTATCCGCGCAACCTAGTGCTCTGGGGCGTACAGCCCGCCACATTAGAAGTGGGTTTAGAATTATCGCCCCCTGTAGCCGCGCAGATTGACACATTAGTGCAAAACGCGGTGGATGAGTTGCGGCGGTGGGGGATTGAAGTCCGTCAGCGGATTTAGCAGATAGGCCTTACGCAGGTACAGAATAATTTGGCTCTACGCGGATTTGTGGGGTAGGGCAGGTTTCTTACCTGCCGTTTTCGCCGATGATAAAGAACGGCGGCTAAGAAAGCCGCCCTACGCGAGTATTCTAAGTCCCGCGCCCATACTTTTTACCCCACGAATCTGAGTTGACCCAAAAATTTTACCGCTGTGGGCGCGGGAATCGTAGAGTTGGGATTACAATTTTTACCATCTGAAAAATATGAACTTAAATGATAGCGTATGACCGCGTATGCTGGTTGCAAAATTATTCCTTACCCCTTTTTGAAAGCAACAACTGAAATGGCGCGGTTTGCTGTGACGATTTTGTGAAAAATCTGACCTTTTGTTATAATTATGGTGTAGCGTTCGTAACAATTAGTATATTTTTGCACAAGTTACCACATAGTAGTGGAGGATAATCCTTATGCTTAAAGCGGCATCTTGGATACGCGGTCGGAACGACAACGTACTAAGATGCCGCTTTGTTTTTAGAAAGGAGGTGTACGCGTTCAAATCTACCAACTCTATATTTCTCTCGAAGTCTCGCGGGAGGACTCAAAAAGAAGTAAGTAAATTTCCCGCGTTAGTCGATTAGGAGGTAACTCACTATGAAAACAGTGTTTGTCAACCCAGAGCGGTGTATCGGCTGCAAGCAGTGCGAAGTTGCCTGCGCGGTGGAGCACTCGCAAAGCAAAGACCTCTACCAAGCCGTCTTCGAGACCCCGAAACCGCGCCCCCGCATTCACGTCGCGCCGGGGCTATACCTGAACACCTCGTTCCCCAACAAATGCCGCCATTGTGACCCCGCGCCCTGCATGGCGGTCTGCCCCACCGGCGCCATCAGCCGCGATGCCGATTTAGATATAGTCCTCGTGGACAGCCACAAGTGCATCACCTGCGCGATGTGCGCGATGGTGTGTCCCTTCGATGTCCTCACTTTCTACCGCGCCCCGACCTTAGAATTGCACAAGCCCACCGCGCTCAAATGCGACCACTGCATCGAGCGGCAACGGCGCGGGGAGAGCCCCGCGTGTGTCGAGGCGTGCAAGGTCGGCGCGCTGGAATTCGGGGATATTAACGATTTAGTCAAGATGGCGGGTAAACGTCTCGCGGTCGCGGTGTCGGTCGCCGCGGGCGAGATGCAGCCGGAATTGACGCCTCTCCCCATGACCTTCGAGACATGGCGCGGTTGGGGTGAGGCGATTAGTCGAGTAAATGAGCAGATGTAGGAGGTTATGTCATGGCTAATGAAAAATTTGACAAACTGACGGTAAATAAAGATGCTCAAGAGATGTTGCGCGTCGCGCACGATGAGCATATCGAGACGGTGTGGGATAGATTAGAGGCACAAGAGCCACAGTGCGGTTACTGCGCGCTCGGCTTGAGCTGCCGCAACTGTTCAATGGGACCATGCCGCATCGACCCATTCGGTGACGGCCCACAGCGCGGCGTCTGCGGCGCGGACGCGGATGTCATCGTCGCTCGCAATTTGGCGCGCACTATCGCGGCGGGGGCTTCGGCGCACTCCGATCATGGACGCGATATTCTGGAGGCGTTGTATCACACCGGCGCGGGCGAGACGACCGCGTATGAAGTCACCGATGTAGAGAAGCTGAAAAGGTTGGCGGCGGAATACAGTATTGAGGTGGAGGGAAAAGAACCGAAAGAGATCGCCAAAGAGTTGGCGTGGGAGATGATGGAGGATTACGGCACACGCAAGGAGGAGCTAACCTTCGTCAGCCGCGCTCCAAAACCGCGCCGCGAGAGATGGGAGAAGTTGGGCATCACGCCGCGCGGCATCGACCGCGAGAACGTCGAGGTGCTACATCGCACCCACATGGGCGTGGACAACGATTACGTCAATATCCTGCTGCACGCGCTGCGTACCAGCTTGTCCGATGGCTGGGGCGGCTCGATGATCGCGACGGAGCTATCCGATGTGCTCTTTGGCACACCGCAGCCGAATAGTTCGCAGGTTAATCTGGGGACACTTAAGGCAGACGAGGTGAACATCGCGCTGCATGGGCACAATCCCCTGCTCTCCGATGTCATCGTCCGCGCCGCGCAGGATCCCGAACTGCAACAACTCGCTAAGGACAAGGGCGCGCAGGGCATCAATCTGGTGGGCTTGTGCTGCACCGGCAATGAGTTGTTGATGCGGCGCGGCGTCCCGATGGCGGGCAACCACCTGATGCAAGAGTTGGTCATTATGACCGGCGCGCTGGAGATGATGATTGTCGATTATCAGTGCATCATGCCCGCGGTCGTGGATGTGGCGAAGTGCTTCCACACCAAAGTTATCTCCACTTTTGACAAGGCGAAGTTCACCGGCGCGGAGCATATCTCCTTCGACCCGAAACGCGGCTTGGAAATCGGGCGCGACATCGTGCGCATGGCAATCGAGAACTACGATAATCGCGTCGCGGAGCGAGTGCGCATTCCGGTCGAGCCGGTCGATATGATGGCGGGCTTCTCGGTAGAGGCGATTGTCGGCGCGCTCGGCGGCTCGCCCGCGCCGTTAGTCGAGGCGATTAAAGAGGGTAAGATTCGTGGCGCGGTCGGCGTGGTCGGGTGCAATAATCCCAAAGTCAAGCACGATTACGCGCACGTTACCCTGACACGGCGGCTCATTGAGAATGACATTCTGGTGGTCGTCACCGGCTGCGCGGCGATCGCGAACGGGAAGGCGGGACAGATGACGCCCGCGGCGGCGGATATGGCGGGACCGGGTTTGGGCGCGGTCTGCAAGGCGTTGGGAATTCCGCCGGTGCTGCACATGGGTTCATGTGTGGATAATGTGCGAATTTTGGTGCTGGCTGCCGCGCTGGCGGATTTCTTGGGGGTGGATATTTGCGACTTGCCGCTGGCGGGCGCCGCGCCGGAGTGGTATTCGGAGAAGGCAGTCTCCATCGGCTCCTATGTCGTCGCGTCGGGGATTTTCACCGTGTTGGGGGTGCCGCCCGCGATATTCGGCAGCGCGAATGTGACCAATCTACTCGCCGCGGGGCTGGACGATGTGGTGGGCGCGAAGTTCGCGGTCGAGGCGGATCCGGAGAAAGCCGCAGTGCTGATTCGCCGCCACATCGAGGCGAAGCGGAAGGCGCTCGGCTTGCCCGCGTTGGAGGCGGATAGCATTGTGATGCCGGAGTAAGTTATTAGCGAAGATTCTACCCTCACCCCCGCCCCCTCTCCCTAAAAGGGAGAGGGGAGATTGTTCCCTTGCCCCGTTGGGGAGAGGGTTAGGATGAGGGGGAAAACTTTGCGAGGAGGGAGCGATGAAGATTGTGATCATCGGCGCGGGGCCGGCGGGGGTGACGGTTGCCGAGACTTTGCGCCAATACGACGACGCGGTGGAGATTGTCATGCTCTCCGACGAGCCGTTTCCGCCATATTCGCCCCCCGCGATGGTGGAGTATTTTTCCACCGGCAAAGAGGCACATTTTTGGAAGGGGCGCGATTTTCCGGAGCGGTGCAACGTAGATTATCGTGCTGGAACGCGTGTAGTCGCGGTGCAGCCAGAGTGGAATGTGGTCAAGTTACAAAATGGCGAGGCGCTGGCTTATGACCAGTTGGTTATCGCGACGGGCGGGCGGCTCTACACACCGATCGTGGGCGCGGAGAAGCCGGGCATCTATAATTTCAAGTCGCTCACCGCGGCGGAGAAGCTGCTGCGCGAGGTCAACGAGGATCGCGCGCACAGCGCGCTCATCATCGGCGCCGGGTTCATCGGGGTGGAGATCGCGCTGCTCTTAAACGAGATAGGTATCAAGGTGACGCAGTTGGTGCGTTCGCGGGTGATGCGGCAGATGCTCGACCCCGAAACAGCGGAGATTATTCTGGCGATGCTACAAAAACGCGGCATCGACGTGCTGCGCGGTGAGGATGCCGACGCGATTGAGTTTATGGGTGAACCGGAGGCGGACGCGGTGCGAATGAGGTCGGGTAAGGAGGCTACGGCGGATTTGCTAATCGCGGCAACCGGCGTCAAACCGACCATCGGTTTTTTGGATGGTTTAGACATCGTGACAAAGTGGGGAGTGTTGGTGGATGAATATATGCGTACCAATATTCCGAATATCTACGCGGCGGGCGACGTGGCGGAGACGGTGGATCGGCTCACGGGAGAGCGGTATGTTCACGCGATTTTCCCGAACGCGGTGGAGCAGGGGCACATCGTGGCGCATAACATCTTGGGCTGGGATGTAACCTACGAGGGCGCGGACAACATGAATAGTCTGAAGCATTTGGGGATTCCGGTCATGGCGGTGGGGCATACGATGGGCGAGGAGCTGCGCGTGCGCGAGAATGGTTCGTTGCGTAAGATATACATACAGGATGGCTGCATCGTCGGCTTTCGGCTGACGGGCGACATCAGCGCGGCGGGGATCTATCGCACCTTGATGAATAAGCGCGTGGAGGTGACGCGGTTTAAGGATAAGCTGTTGGCGCGCGGTTTTGGAATGGGGTATGTGGAGGGGATGGCGCTCGCGGCGTTGTTTGACGAATAGGAAGTTTGGGTTTGAGGGCGCGGGCTGGGAGGCTGGCTCGCGCCTTTTTT
>CAZSIG010000089.1:0-10298 GCA_964606195.1 uncultured Anaerolineales bacterium | reverse complement strand
AAACTCCGCGCTCTCCGCGTCCTCTGCGGTAAAATAATTTTGAAACTGCGTAAGTCCTGATATAATATCCACCGCGCGACTTTGAGAAAGCTCTATTGCGGGTACCAGCGACATTGATTTGAATATGAGCGCGTTTTGGGCTATAATTTGACCGATGCTGACAACAGCTTATAAATAATTGGCAAGGGAGCCAATCATGATTACACTTGCGTTTATCTTAAAACGCGAGTACGTGCATTGGCGAACTAATCCAATGGTGGTCGCCAATGCGCACACAATTGGGGTAGTTCTCCTAGTCGCGTAGCTCCGATGATTGACTTCCTTCGTAATATCAATCAAGGAGATATGAATAAAAAATGACAGGAGAACAACTTAGAGAAAATCTAACCGGAATGCTCAAGGAGCATTCTCAAGTATTGGCTAATTTGGAATGCGCGCAGCTAATTCACGCCGCAGTGGAAAACCGCGAGGTCATCATCTCTGCCAACGGCGCGCTAGCCACCTGGACACCATTAGAGTCAACCGGGCGCAGCCCCAAAGATACCTACATCATACAGCACGCGAAAAGCGCGGGGGAGATAGACTGGGATTCGCCCAATAATATCCCGCTCGCGCCCGACACTTTCGATATGCTGTTCGCGGACGCCCTGAGCACGCTGGCAAATAAGCCACAGGTGTACGTCACCGACCGCGCAGTGGGGGCAGACAGTTCTTACGCCCTGCCGGTAAAGACGGTTTCCGATTGGGCATCGACCGCGCTGTTCACCGAGAATATGTTTCGCGCCGTGCCCGAAGATATAGAAAACAGTGTTTTCGCCAAGCGCGGTTTTACCTTGCTGGTTACGCCCTATGACAAACTAGATAGAGCCAAATACGAAGGGCGGCTCAGGAAACTCTCGAATGGTCAAACCTCAAATATGGCGGTGGCGATGGATTTCGACCGCCGCTTGGGAGTGGTTTACGGTTCAGCTTATGGCGGCAGCGTCAAAAAGCTCATCTTCACGGTGATGAATTATTATTTGCCCGCGGAGGGCATCTTGCCCTTGCACTGTTCCGCGAATGAAGGTCCGAATGGCGATTGCGCGTTGTTATTAGGACTCTCTGGAACGGGTAAAACTACATTGTCTGCCGACCCGCGCCGCGCCCTGTTGGGTGATGATGAACACGGCTGGGGCGATAACGGCGTCGCCAATTTCGAGAACGGCTGCTACGCGAAACTGATTCACCTGCGCGAGGATAAAGAGCCGGATATCTGGCACGCGGTTTTCCACGAGGATGACTATTTGGAACATGGCGCGATTGTCGAGAACGCGATGATGTATCCGAATGGCTGTTTCGATGTGGACGATGAACGATTGACGCCTAACTCCAGGGCTTCGTATCCCCTCTCTTTTTTGGAGAACATAAAACCGAGTTCCACGAGTGGTCATCCCCAGACGATTTTGTTCTTAACCGCGGATGCTAATGGCGTACTGCCACCGGTATCCAAGCTAAATCCCGCGCAGGCGATGCTCTGGTTTTTGATGGGCTATACCAGCAAATTAGCGGGGACGGAAACCGGCATCGTAGACCCAATGTCAACGTTCTCGCGGTTTTTCGGGGAGCCGTTCATGCCGCGTAATCCTGATGTGTACGCGCGAATGTTGGGGGAGCGAATGCAAAAGCACGATACGCAAGTTTATCTGATTAACACCGGGTGGAGCGGGGGACCCTTCGGCGTGGGGGCACGGATGGACATCAGCCTGACGCGCGAGCTTGTCGACGCGGCGTTATCCGGTAAGTTGAATGATGTCGAATACCGCGCAGATCCCATCTTCCATGTCTCTATTCCCCAGACTTGCCCCGGCGTCCCCGCGAAGGTGCTTTTCCCCAAGAACACCTGGGAAAATAAAGCAGCTTACGATGCGCGGGCGCGAAAACTGGCGCAAGATTTCAGCGACCACTTCGATAAGGCATACGGAGATAAGAACATAGCTCCAGAGGTGGCGCGAGAGTGTCCGGGTAAGTAGGGCAATAATGGCTGATTAACCACTAAGGGCACAAAGAGCACTAAGATAGCTTGGAGTATGAATGCCCACATTTGACCGCGCATAATCATCAATAGAGAAAAACTTGGTGCTCTTGGTGTCCTTGGTGGTTAAATTATCAGTAAGATAAACTCGCGGCGCAACAAGCTTAGTTTAAGAAGGAGATTAAAAGCTCAATGGATCAAACACAGATGGAACAGATGCTGACCTGGCTGGATGAGGAGCACCGGCGCGACAAGGCAGAGATCGCGGTTTTACATCAACGTCTGGAGAATCAGGCGGCGGAGAGCGTCGAACAGGAGCGCCGCATCGAGGATTTGGAAGGGCGGCTGGCGCGAGTACAATCACAATTAACGAAATTTTCACAGATAGAGCAAGCGTTGGAACAGACGAAAAACGAGCTAGTGCTGCTCATTCGGCAGAACGAGGAACAACACCAACAAGCAGAACGCGAAGCTACGCAAATGCGGCAATTAGACCGCGATAGTCTGAATAAAACTATCAACGAACTGCGGTTGTCTCTACAAAAGCTCCCTTCTATCATGGCGCAGCTAGAATCACTCCGTTCCGAAGATCGCCGCCTAAATGACAATATATTAGCCTGGCAAGGCAAATTGGACGATTTTGAAAAACGTAGTAGCTCTTTAGGACAGAGCATTCCCTACATAGAAGAACAGCGGCGGCAAGATAGCAAACGGATCGCGCAGGTACAGCAAGAGATGATAGAAGTCTCGCAGCGCATGGAGACGCAGATAGGTAAGCTGCGGTTGTTAGAAGAACAGGTTCTTAAGAACGAGTCAGGCGTAAACAAATTACGGGCTTTGGAAGACGACCTCAAACGCGACCAGGCAGAATTGATCGAAACACAAAAATTGAGCAGTCAGCGCCGCGAAGCACAGTTCAAAGGCTGGGAGGAGGAACTACAAACTCAAAGGCAAGACTTTGAGCAATTCCGCGTACAATTGCAAAAGTTCAGTGAACAATATGAAGCAAGCAAGCGAACTATAGCGGAATTGTCGGAATTTCAAGAAGCGATACAGCGCGAACAAAATCAGGTAGCACAGATGCAAAAGATCGCCGAAGATCGTCAAAGGCACGCGCTAGAGGAATGGCAAGAGGACAACGAACGGCAGTGGAACAAACATCTTCTGGAATGGAAGCACCATCTCTCTGAACAAGAGAATATGCATGGAGAGCATATACAACGCGCCATAGATTTAGAACAGGCGCAGAAAAAGGATGTTGATAACTTAGAACAGCTACGTCGTCAAGTAGAACAGGAAAGACAACAATATCTGAAAACATTCAATGAAATCTGGCGCGCCCTGCGCGATCGCACCCACCGCGAGATAGCCGAGATGCAAGCGTGGGTAGAGGAATTGGAGGAACATGCCAAAGCAGTCTAATATTCCCCGCGTGAATACAGATTCACTTCCAAAACCAGCCGTCGTCGGTACCGCGGGACACGTGGATCATGGCAAATCCACGCTGATTCAGGCGTTGACGGGGATAAATCCTGATCGCTTGCGCGAGGAACAAGAACGCGAGATGACTATTGATCTCGGCTTCGCGTGGCTTACACTGCCCAGCGGACGCGAGATAAGTATCGTTGACGTACCGGGGCACGAGAGTTTCATCAAGAATATGCTCGCGGGGGTGGGTGGCATCGACGCGACGATTTTCGTCGTCGCGGCAGATGAGGGAGTTATGCCGCAAACCCAAGAACATCTGGCGATATTAGATTTGCTACAAGTCCGAACCGGTATCATCGCGCTGACCAAAATAGACTTGGTAGATGAAGAATGGCTGGAGTTGGTGCGGGAGGATATAGAAGAAACCCTAAATAATACTAGTTTAGAGAGCGCGCCGATGGTGGCGGTATCTGCCCGCACCGGGCAAGGGTTGGAGGAATTCAAAACAACTCTGGACGCGGTTTTGGACAAAGCGGAAAGCCGCAAGGACATCGGCAGACCGCGCTTACCTATCGACCGCGTCTTTACTATATCAGGCTTCGGTACTATCGTCACCGGCACCTTGATCGACGGGCAATTGCGCGTGGGGCAAGAGGTGGAGATTTTGCCCCAAAAGTTGACCTCGCGAATTCGTGGGTTGCAGACACACAAACACAAGGTCGAGGTGGCATATCCCGGCAGCCGCGTCGCGGTCAACTTAACCGGTGTGGCAAAGGACGAACTACGGCGCGGGAATGTGATCACTATCCCTAAATGGCTAGAGGCTACTTTGTTATGTGACGCGCGCCTCCGCTATTTGACTGACGCGCCACACCCCCTGAAACACAACGCCTTGATAGATGTCTTCACCGGCGCGGCGGAGATACCCGCCCACGTTCGTCTGTTGGATAAGGAACAAATCACGCCGGGTGAGGAGGGCTGGATACAGTTGCGGCTCACAGAACCTGTTCCATTGGTCAAACGAGATAAATTCATCATTCGGCAGCCCTCTCCCAGCCTGACCATCGGTGGGGGGACTATCGTGGATCCCGCGCCGCGCCGAAGACATAAAAGATTTCGACCTGAACTCATCACGCGACTGGAGACCTTAATGCACGGTACCCCCGCGGAGTTGTTGCTGCAAGCGATTGAGCGCACCACCGCGATTGAGGGACGCGAATTAGCCAAGTCGAGCGGGTTAAATCAAACGGTGGTTCAGGACGCGCTCTCTGAATTGTTGCACACTGAGCAAGTGATATGCTTGGACGCGCCAAATGATGACGCGACACAAATATTGTCAAGTTCCAAACTCCTGATGGCGCGGTCAACGTGGGAAAAATTATCGGCGCGAGCGGATGAACTATTGCGAAATTATCACAAAAATTATCTGCTACAAATAGGTATGGGGCGCGAGGAACTAAAAAGCAAACTACGGTTGTCACCGCGTCTCTTTAACGCCTTCATAAATTTGGCGATAGCGAGACAAAACATAGCCGAGCTTGGCGCGGTGGTGCATTTACCATCGCATAAAGTAGAATTTACGACGGGACAAAAAAAGAAAATTGAGCAGTTATTAGCCATTTTCCGTAAAAATCCCTACGCGCCTCCCTCAGTCGCGGAATGTGAGGAGATGGTTGGTAAAGATGTGCTGGAAGCACTGTTAGAACAAGGGGAGCTAATCAGGTTAACTTCCGCGGTTATCTTTACCACTTCGACCTATAGCAAAATGGTGGAGAAAATCAAGGATTATCTACGTAGAGAAGGAAATATCACTGTAGGGCAAGTCCGCGATCTGTTCGATACCAGCCGAAAATACGCACTGGCGCTGATGGAGCACTTGGATGAACAGCGAGTGACGAAACGCGTGGGCGACGCGCGCGTCTTGCGCTAATAGAGCGGTATGGGGCGCCCTGAAGTCGCGTATCCTAGAGGGCGCAATCCCCATTGCGCCAGTTATTTTCGGATTAGAGTCAAAAAATGCAAATAAACGTTTCAGCGGGGACCGCGTATTCGTTAGGGCTGTGGCACGGCTCATGCGCGGTCGCTCCGACAACTGCATATCTGATGTTAGGTGGGCGCTGTCGGCAAGACTGCGCCTTTTGTACGCAGGCGCGCAGCAGCACCGCGACGGCAGAGAAGCTCTCGCGAGTCTCTTGGCCGTTATACGATATTGATGAAACCTTTGCTCTTCTGGCCTCCACCTACGACAAAGGCAAAGTATACCGCGCCTGTTTTCAGGTAACAGTCCACCGCGAATATTTCACACGTACCTTAGAGACGGTTGAGAGACTGCACCGTTTAACACCGATACCTATAAGCGTCTCCGTATCGGTCAGAAATGTCTCGCAGGTGGGGCGATTGCTCGACGCGGGCGCGGCGCGAGTGGGATTGGCGCTCGACGCGGCGACGCGAGACATCTATCAAATCTGCAAATCTGCAAATGCGCAAGCGAGTAATTTTGATAAAACGCTCAAGTTAATCGAGAACGCGGCGCGAGAATATGCTGGACATATCAGCACGCATTTGATAGTGGGGCTGGGCGAGACGGAAGAGGAAATGGCGCGGCGCATTCAACAAATGTATGATTGGAATATCACTGTCGGCTTGTTCGCGTTTACGCCGGTGCGCGGCACGCGATTGCAACACGAGCCACCACCACCGCTGGCACAGTACCGCCGCGTTCAGGCAGCGCATTATCTGATTAAACATCGCTACGCGCGAGTGGACGATTTCACCTTCAACGCGGGGCAGATTGCAAACTACGGATTGCCCCGCGAAAAAGTGACGCAAATTCTGGCGAACGGGCATGCGTTCGAGACTTCGGGATGTGAATGGTGCAATAGACCGTATTACAACGAGCGGCCGGGCGGTGATATGTATAATTACCCACGTCCTTTGAGCGCGGAGGAAACTCGCGCTGCCCAAAGACTGATTTCGGCGGATTGGAACAAATTCAAAGCCTCGTTGTAGTACTAGCGAAAAAAGCTCTAGCTACCCAACACTTTAAAAGAATGGAACGCGGATTTTCCTGATTTAATCGATTTACGCGGATTTTTTCTTTGGATTCTGCGCCGCGTCCTCAGCACTCTCTGCGGTGAGTTACAGCGCGGTTCGCATAAGTTCTGACCCCATTTTTTAGAGAAAACGGGGTTCTTTTTTTTTATCTCACTTCGCGGTATAATTTAGACAGGACTTACGCAAACCGCGCTGGAATTTACCGCCGAGAACACAGAGAACGCGGAGATTCACGGGAAAGATTTTTTGTATCTGTCATACCCAGTCATAAATATTCATTAAAAGCCACGCTCGCGGCGCGATAGACAACTATCCAGAAAACTCGGCGGTAAAATTATTCTGAATTTGCGTAAGTCCTATTAGAAAATGAGTGAAGAGAGATTGCGCGCGATATTGGATAACCTGCCCGCCAAGCCGGGCGTGTATCTGATGAAGGACGCCGCGAATACGGTCATCTACGTCGGCAAGGCAATCAATCTGCGTAATCGCGTGCGTTCTTACTTTCATAAATCGGCTGACCACTCCGCGAAGGTCAGACGCCTCGTGGAGCAAATCGCCGACATCGAATTCATCGTCACCGATACCGAACTCGAAGCCCTAATTCTGGAAAACACGCTCATCAAAGAATACCGTCCCAAATACAACGTCCAACTCAAAGATGACAAGAATTACGCGTACATCAAGGTGACGGTGAACGAAGATTTCCCGCGCGTCCTCAAGGTGCGCCAAATGCTGGATGATGGGGCGCGGTATTATGGTCCCTTCTCCTCAGCGCGCGCGGTGCGTACCAGCCTCGACCTGCTTCGCAAGATGTTCGCCTATCGCACCTGCGAACGGGTGATTACGGGCAAGGACACGCGCCCTTGTTTGTTCTACCACATCAAGCGGTGTATGGGACCCTGCATCGGCGCGGCGAATAAGGACGAATACCGCGCCATGATCGACCGTCTGGACGACTTTTTGGCGGGTAGACGGGATGAAATCGTGGAGAAGATGCGCCGCGAGATGCACCACGCGGCGGAGAAACTCTATTTCGAGCGCGCCGCGTTGCTGCGTGACCAACTATTCGCCCTGCAAAAAGTGACCGAGCAGCAAAAGGTAATCTCCTCCGCATGCACCAATCAGGACGTTATCGGCTTCGCGCGCGATGATGGGCAGGCGTGTGTACAGGTCTTCTTCGTGCGCGGCGGCAAGCTCATCGGGCGAGAGTCGTTTTTCATGGAGGGGACAGATGAGGAAAACGACCGCGACATTATGGCGGCGTTCGTCAAACAGTTTTACAACACCGCGTCCTACATTCCTTCCGAAATCATTCTGCCCAACGAGATAGATGAACTGATGATTATCGAGCGGTGGCTGCGGCGCAAACAGGGCAACGGCGGCGCGATATTGCGTATTCCCCACGAAGGCAGCGAACGGGAGTTGGTGAACATGGTGATAAGCAACGCGCTGGAGACGCTCAACAGCGTGCGCGCGATTCAAACCGTGGATGCGGAGACGACTCCCCGCATCATGCCGAAAGAGGATTCGACGCAGACCGCGCTGGCGAAATTGCAAG
Organism: uncultured Anaerolineales bacterium; assembly: GCA_964606195.1. Taxonomy (GTDB): domain Bacteria; phylum Chloroflexota; class Anaerolineae; order CAZSIG01; family CAZSIG01; genus CAZSIG01. The sequence goes on along the minus strand of CAZSIG010000089.1, from coordinate 2,247 downwards.
AGGCGTTAGATTTACCCGCGCTGTTGCACCGCATCGAATGTTACGATATTTCCAACATTCACGGCACCAACGCGACCGGTAGCATGGCGGTGTTCGTGGATGGGCAGCCGAGCAAGGAGAATTATCGGCGGTTTAGAATCAAGACGGTTATCGGCTCGAACGATGTGGCGATGATGAAAGAGGTGCTGACGCGGCGATTCAAACGGGCGATGGCACAAGATGAGAAGTGGGCTGACTTACCTGATTTATTGATTGTCGATGGGGGCAAGCCACAGCTTGGCGGCGCGGTGGAGGTGTTGGATAAGTTTGGCTTGCGGGAACAGGTACCGGTGACTGGCTTGGCTAAACGCTTGGAAGAACTGTTCGTTCCCGACCGCGCCACCCCCATTTTACTGCCGCGCGGTTCGCCGGAGCTGTTTCTGGTGCAGCGCATACGCGACGAGGCGCATCGCTTCGCGGTGACTTATCATCGCAAGCTGCGCTCCAAGTCGGGCATCACTTCGGTGCTGGAAGAGATACCCGGCATCGGACCCAAACGGCGAAAATCCCTGCTGACGCATTTCGGGTCGCTGGACAAGATTCGCAAGGCGACGGTGGAGGAGTTAGCCGCGATTGAGAGCATGAACCGCGCCGCGGCGCAAAGGGTGAAGGAATATTTGTGAGGAGTCAATAGCATAAAGGAGAAAGAAAGAGATGCGAGTAACTACAAATGAGAAATTAATCAAGCGCGGCAGGCGTATCGCTACGATTATGACCGCGGTGGGCATGGCGCTGCTTTTCGGGTCTATTTTCGTGGCGCAGAACGAGGCGCGCATAAACATCGCGTTCCTGATGTCGATTACGGGCTTTATCGTCACCGTCACCGCCACGCGCTATACTAAGAAATGGATTCGCACCCCGCGCGCGAATGTGGTGCTGGATAAAGTACTCAAGGGCATGGGACACAAGTATCACATCTTCCATTACGTTTTGCCGAAGGTGGATCATGTTTTGGTGGGACCGCAGGGAGTTTTCGTGCTGAACGCGCAGCCGGCAGATGGCGCGGTGCGATACGAGAACGGCAGATGGCGCCGCAAATTCCATTGGACGCAATTGCTGCGCGGTTTTGGCGACGACGCGGTGGGCGATGCGACTGGGGATGTACACAAGGAGACAGAAGCGTTACAAGAGTTCATCGACGCACAGTTGCCCGACTCTGAAATCCAAGTGGAAGGGGTGATTGTATTTACCAACGAGCGGCTGCAACTCGATGCCGAAACCGCGCCGGTGGCGGTCGCGCGCGTCGATAAACTCAAGGCATTATTGCGCACCTACAAGAAGAAAGCGCTCGATAGCAACACCCAGCAGGAACTAGAGGAAAAGCTCGACGCGCAAATTGAGTAACCCGACATCGCTATTTCCCACTTTAGAGAGAGAGTTCGAACTGCGCGATAGGGGCTATGTCTACATCGCGGGGATAGACGAGGCGGGGCGCGGGGCGTGGGCGGGGCCGGTGGTCGCGGGGGCGGTTATCCTGCCGCTGGAGCGCGAAGATTTAGCCGCGAAACTCGCGCAGGTACGAGATTCGAAATTGCTCACGCCGCGCCGCCGCGATGAGTTGTACGATGTGGTGCGCGAGACCGCGCTATCCTGGAGAGTGGGAGTAGTCTCCGCCGCGTTGATTGACCTAATCGGGATAGTCCCCGCCACGCGCTTGGCGATGCGCCGCGCGGTAGCGGGACTTATTCCGTCTCCCGACTACTTACTAATTGACGCGGTGAAGTTGCCCATGCTGGAGATAGCTCAGCAAAGCATAGTGCGCGGTGATAAGTTGTGCCTCTCTATATCCGCCGCCTCGATTATTGCCAAAGTCTACCGCGACCGCGTGATGATTTCTGCGGCTAAGTTATTTCCCGATTATGGCATGGAACGCCATAAGGGCTATGGCACGCGGCAGCACCGCGAAGCTCTATCTAAATGTGGCGTAACCAGTTTTCATCGCTACTCATACGCGCCCATTCGCACCCTTTTGTGCAACGCTGAAAAAGAAAGTATCAAAGGAGCTTGCTAACTCCCTTCTTTTGTGATAGAATCAAGGCATTGAGAATTGTGAAACGTGAAACGCGGTGTCTTGGGGATTTCTGAATAGCACGCGGAAAAATGTGCCACTAATTTCACGAATTTCCACCGATTTTTGATTTCATGTATGTATGAGTAGTGGCAAAGAAGTAAGTGATAGGGAAAAGTAATACAATAATTTAACCACTA
>CAZSIG010000088.1:2299-10314 GCA_964606195.1 uncultured Anaerolineales bacterium | reverse complement strand
GAATGACCACATTTAACCGCGTATAAGTTCTAATGGAGAAAAAACTTGGTGCTCTTGGCGTCCTTAGTGGTTTAATTTATGAAATTCGCGTAAGTTCTAGGAGAAAAATATTATGGAACATGTTTACGGTCCCGTACCATCGCGCCGCTTGGGACAATCATTGGGCGTCGATCCCATTCCGTTCAAAACCTGTAATTATAATTGTGTTTATTGTCAATTAGGACGTACCAAGCCGCTGACCAACACGCGGCGCGATTACTTTCCGCCAGAGGACATTATGGCAGAAGTGCGTACCGCGTTGACCGCGCATAAGCACGATGAGATTGATTACGTCACGTTCGTTGGGCAGGGTGAACCGCTGTTGTGTGCCAGTATCGGCTGGCTCATCGCCGAAGTAAAAAAACTCACTAACACGCCGATAGCCGTCATTACCAACGGCGCGTTACTTTGCTTGCCCGAAGTGCACGCTGAGATACGCGAAGCCGCGGTGGTAATGCCCTCGCTAGACGCGGCGGATGAGGAGACGTTTCGTCGCGTCAATCGTCCTTGGGGCAAACTGCACATCGCGGAGATTATCGCGGGAATGGCTGATTTTCGTGACACGTTCGCGGGGCAGCTTTGGGTTGAGGTTATGTTGGTTAGGGGGATTAACGATACAGAAGAGGTATTGTCTGGCATCGCGGTGGCACTACAGAAGATTCACCCAGACCAGATTCACATCAATGTACCCCTTCGTCCGCCCGCGGAGGAGTGGGTAGAACCGCCAGCAGATGAGGGTATTATGCGCGCATTAGCGATATTGGGTGAGGTCGCGCCGATATTCACCTTCGCGGAGGGCACTTTTGGCTTATCGGCGAATGTGCCGCTTGCCGATGCTATAGTGGAAATCATTCGCCGCCATCCGATGCAGGAAACGGAGATAGTCAAGACGCTGCACCGCGCCGCGCCGGACAAGGTGCAAGATACTTTGGACACATTGCAAGTGAATGGCAAAGCGCGCCGAGTGGAGTATCGAGGAAAGGTGTTTTGGCAATACGCGGGAGAGAAATGACGATCAGCGGTCAGTTAATCAGCTATTGCGCTGAATGCTGACCGCTGAAAGTTGTAAGTTCGCTTTTACACAATTCGCGCCCCTAGGATTTTGTCCATGTGCGAAAGGGCGAACTTGTGCGCTTCGGGGTCGAAGCTCGCGACACCTTTTTCGTGCACTTCCACTTCATAGTCGCGGTTGCGCGCGTCGGCGACAGTGTGCATCACGCAGATGTCGGTGCAAACACCAACGACGATGATTTTTTCGGGCTGCAACTTCGCTAATCGCGCCTCCAAATTGGTATTGAAGAAACCGCTGTAACGCGTTTTGGGGATCATCGTTCCCTGCGCGACATATTCCGCCAGTTCTGGGACAATCTCAGTCTCTTCAGTCCCCTTGACGCAATGCTTCGGGAACATCTCGAATTCTAGGTCATCTTCATCGTGACTGTCGACGGTGAAGAAGAACGCGCTCCCCTTCTTCGCTTCATTCTCCAGTAACTTCTGAACATAGGGAATTACCTCGCGTGCCTCATCTCCACAATATAGAGGATTGCCCTCTTCCAAAAAACCGCGCTGCATATCTACTACAATCACTGCATTAGCCATTTTAGTTACCTCCATAATCAAATAAAGTTTGTCGGAACTCACGCGTTACACGACCGCGTGATTCCTATTCGTTTGTACCTTCAACTTATTGTTTTTATTACACTAAGTATACCACAAAAAAGCCATTTTGTCAAGAGGAAATCTGACACAGATTTTGAATCTTGTCAACTCCGCGTTTTAATCGCAGTAGCTGCCCCGATATCCCCATAAGTCTGCGCGCGAATTTTTCGTTCGCCCGCCTTACTATTTTTGCTTTTGTATAGGTTTATGATATAATACTTTTAATTAAAATAAAGATAAAGATCTAGCTACCTGACACTTTTGAAGAATGGAACGCGGATTTCCCTGATTTAACGGATTAACGCGGATTTTCTCTTTGATTGCTTCGTCCTATAAAACAAAAATCAGCGAAAATCAGAGAAATCTGCGTTATCCGCGTTCTGTTCGGTGCCTCAACAGCTTTGTATGGCAAACTGTCGGGTAGCTAGGCCAAAGATTATTGTTTAATCCTTTGTGCTCGGCTCCGAACATCGCGCCAGCAATAATTAAATTTAGCAGGTGAAAAAATGGCGATTTCCCTAGAAACTTGGCTGGAGAACGCGGGGTTGCACAGCAACCCGTTCGATAGCACTGAAGCGGATAAAGAAAAAGATAAACTGTTCGATTACTTCATACCGCCATCATGTTTTCGTGCTATTCTAGGTAGTGCCGATACACCGCGTACTGCTTTCCTCTTCGCGGAGCGCGGCTGTGGGAAGAGCACTAACCGCCGCGTCATCGATGCCTATTGCCAAGAGGGAAAGGCGGGCGGCAGGGTGCTCAGTGTGCCATATCTGGAGAGCGGGTTGTTGGTTCGACAAGTGAACGGTGACTTGAGCCAGATTACAGTAGATTTGCACCTCAAGGAAATCTTGAAAGCGGCGCTCATCGCGCTGTTCGACTTATTGAAAGTGGAGCCCGCGCTCGCTGACAGACTATATGGCGGAGACATCGCGGTGCTGAAATGGTACACAACTACATTCTCCAATGTGCTAACAATGCCGCGTATAGAATGGCTGCTGCGAGAGATAGGAGTACTCAGCGCGGAGGTCAACGCGGAGATTTTATGGCAAGCCGCCCGCGCAGATGATGTGCGCGCTTCGTTGCTGGAAAAGGTAACTGAAAAATACAAGCCGCTGGTTTCTTTGTTAGTTAAGCTGATAGAGATACAACCGCTAGCGCGCAAAGGGCTGCTTCATCTCGACATCATGCGCGATTTTGTCTGTTTAGTGCAAATAATGGGGATCAAAGCGATCTACATTTTGGTGGATCGGGTGGACGAGTTGCCGGAGACCGCGGTCGATCCCGAGATCGGTGCCGCGCTCCTCGCGCCGCTCGTGACCGATTTACATCTGATGGAATTGCGGGGTGTGGCGTTCAAGTTCTTTCTTCCCTCATTTTTGGCGGATGCGGTAAGGAGCAATCTCGCAGTGCGTACCGACCGTCTGCCATTCGAGCGTATCGAGTGGGACGACGCGGGGCTGGTGAAGATATTGCAAAACCGCCTGCGAGTCTACAGCGACGCGTTGTTCGATAGCCTAGAGGCGATCAGCGAACCGGAGTTGAAGGGGATCGATGAGGCACTGGCGCGCCGCGCCGTTGGTTCGCCGCGCAACTTGCTGCGGCTAGGAGAATTTCTGTTCGATGAGCATTGCCGTTTGGCAGATGGAGATGAATTGTTATCTACCCGTGATCTGAACGCGGCGTTAGAACGTTTCGATGAATTACTCGCACATAAAGCGCGGCGACAGGTGCAAGTGGAACGCGGTGAGGAGGTGCCGACGACGGGGTTGTTTCTGGATAAGGATGGCGCGGTGTGGCGCGAAGGCGAGAAATTGGATGTGTCATTAGCTCCGCGTGAGTACAAGTTACTGGAATATCTATGCGCGCATAGGGGGCAAAGATGCGCGAAATACGATTTGATCGTCGCGGTGTGGGGGGAGGATGAGGCAGACTATGTTGAAGATAGTAATTTCAGCAGGCTGGTTTATTTGCTGCGGCGAAAGGTGGAGCCTGAGCCTGGCGAGCCGCGATATGTTATTACTGAGCCGGGGTATGGACTTCGGTTAGGGAAATAGTCATAGATTGTTATTTGTTTGTTTAGTGCTTGTAAAGACAAAAGGGGGAAGATATAGTATAATAATGACACATAACATTTCGCATAACAATACTTTGTTACGCGGTTGTCTCGATATTGATTTGAAAATAGGTTACGCGATAAATGGAGAATACCCTGTAGAGATTATCAATTCTCCCGTCGGGCAAGCGCGGAGCATGATGAGGTTTATCGATCAAATAGAATTGGAGAGGTATCTTGACGACCTACAACAGGGTTTACCAGCGAAGGATTTCGGTTCAGCCTTATTTGCCGCACTATTCACTGGTGAAGTAGAAAAAACTTACTATAGAAGCTGTGACGAAGCGCGTAGACAGAACAAAAGATTGAGATTGAGATTACGCGGTTTACCTTCGGAACTTACCATCGTTCCGTGGGAACTGCTGTACGAATCACACCAACGCGATTTTATTTGCTTCTCTCGTTCTATCTCCATCATTCGGTATCTGGAATTGGCATTTCCTGCACCAACACTGACTGTGAAATTACCCTTGCGCATTCTGATAATGGGAGTGAACCCCAGTGATTTAGAGGAGTTAGAAGTGGAACGCGAGAGACAAGTAATCGAAGAGGCGACCAGAGAACTACAAAACCACGGGCTGATCGAATTGACCTGGCTCGCGGGGCAAGGGTGGCGCGATCTGCAAAAAGCGATGCTGAATAAAGAATGGCACATTTTTCACTTTATTGGCCATGGAGGTTATGATAAAGAAACAGCAGAAGGATGTATCGCGCTGGGTGATGAGGATGATAAGGCAGATTATTTCAGCGCTACAAAGTTAGCTAGATTGCTGGGGAATAATCGCGCTTTGCGATTGGTGGTCTTAAATTCATGTGAGGGGACGCGGGGAGATGATGCTGATATTCTCTCAAGCGTCGCGACCACTTTAGTTGCTAAAAACGTACCCGCGGTAGTAGCAATGCAGTTTGCGATTGGAGACCAAGCCGCCACGGAATTCTCGCGTAGTTTTTACGAAGTATTGGTAACAGGTATTCCGGTGGACGAAGCAATGAGTATAGCGCGCCAGTCAGTCAGTTTCGCGGGATGCGATGCGGTGGATTGGGGCGCGCCGGTGCTATATATGCGTTCTGACGATGGGGTATTGTTTAACATTCAGCGGCAAGAGAATGAGGATGCAACAGGAGAATGTTCTGAAGAAGGAAATGCCGCTGTAGAAATAAGCATACTAAGCTGGTTAGCTTACGAAATGTATGTCGAAAAGACGACTGGCTTCCCGCGCGAAAGAGCGCGGCGCGAAATAGCGGAATGTTTACGTAATAACAACTTCAAGATAAAATACAGTGCAGACCAATTCTTAGCGCGATTGATAGATAAAAGAAAACTACAACAAGCTCAAGATGATCAGATCTGTTTTCGCGAGGATATTCAGCGAGATTATTATCTTGCCAATTATCTGCAAAAGTTGTTCGATGAGATCCCATATCATCCGATAGAAGGATTAAGCGATAACGCGATTATCTACCTCTCCACTATGCTGAACAACCCCGCGGAGATAGTAGATCCATTAGTACTAGAACGACCGGCATTAGCGGCGCGGTGTATCGAAGCTGGCGCAGATATTGGCAAGGAGACGATGCTTGCCCTTATCAAGAGGATCGTACCATTATTGGAAAATGAGAGCGCACAAGCGTAATATAATTTTTTCTTTGGACTGTTTTTAAGGAGGAGGCGGATGAATATAAATACAAACTGCGAGAGAGACAATACTCTTTCGGCTTTCACGGGCGCGAACATGAATACCGTTATATATCTACATACGCAAAACGCGCATCACAACTTGCGAGAAAAGGGGGGCTAAGAGCATGGAAATGGATTTGAAAGAGACAACGTTTTATTTCGCGGAGGACATTTCTTTAGTCCAAAGAGAAGAAGCACAAAAAATCGTTATGGATCGCGTAGACACAATTCGGCGCGGTGGACGAGTGTTTCAGAACATTATTAATTTCATCGGAGTAGTCGGTATCGGTAAAAGTACACTGTTAAATAGATTACTGTATGAGGAGTTAAAGTCAGATGCGCGATTACATACCATCTTCATCGATCTCTCCGACGAGAAGTATCGCGGGGATGGACACAACGCCTTTATTGAAGAGATAACGGTATCTTTACCAATTCAAGATTATACGGTAGAGCACCAATTCGAGGCGATGAAGCTTTTTCAGCCTCGCTTACCCTTGGTGCTCTTTTTAGATACCATAGAAGATGCCAGCGCAGAACTAACTACCTGGTTGGAAAATGAAATAATCGGGCCTCTCTCCGCCACTGAGCGAGCGGTCATTGTATTGGCGGGCAGGCGGGCGATGCGGTGGCGGCGATTCGATGTGCGTAACCGCGTCGTTACCTACAGTTTACAGCCTTTCACAGAATCGGAAATTCGCGAACAGCTTTCCGATTCGTATTCGTACATCGCGCAGGATGTAAGTCGTTTTTCTTTTGGACACCCTGCCGCCGACCGCGTCATGGTTGAAGAGTTCAAGAAATTGGGGGGAGGAGCTAATAAGCCGGGAGATCGCTCGCTGTTTGAGCAACATAAAGAGATGTTCATCTCCACTTTGGCACAGTATATCGACCGCGTCTTGATGGCGGGCATAGACGAAAAGCTTAAATACGCCATCAAAACCATCGCGCCAGTGCGGCAGTTCGATGTGAACCATCTGAGCCATATACTATCGGAGTTCACCGAGGATATGTTTACCAGCCGCAGCGGGGCTTATTATCTTAATGTGGTCAGAGATATGGTGCGTACTACTTTAGTTCAGTGGGATTCGGGTAAGCGCGGTTACGCTTTGGATGACACGGTACGGAAGATGCTCTGTTTGGTGATGACTTTTCAGGACGCAGCGCGTCTGGTTAATATTCATCGGCGAGCTGCGGAGTTATACGGAAACTGGATACAAAAAGTCGCCGATAACCGCGTCGGGTTCATCGTGGAGAGATTATATCATTTGGTATTCGTATTTCGCTATGAAAACCGCGCTGAGGACGAAATTAAAGATACTTTGCAAACAGAATTACAATCGTTCATCACCGCTTACTGTTTGCAAGAGGATGGCGAAGTAGATATGTCTAAGATTGACGAACTCTGGCATCGATTACAGGATGATATGGAATTGGCGGATATGGCACGCGACGCGCATATTGACCTCTTGGAAATAGTTAAAGGTTATATGGATTATGATGATAAAGTTCATGATTCTTAACGCGAGGGTAGAGCAATGGGAGGTAATCATCTATGAGTATTCAAGATAAATTTGTCGGTAGAGAAAAAGAGTTACGCGCTTTTCAGAAGTTGTTAGAGACGGAAGAGGGCGGGGTGATGTATGTCGAAGGTGAGGGGGGAATTGGCAAAACGTGGCTGCTGCTGCGCATGGCGGAGATGGCGCGCGCGATGCCCGACGTAATCGCGCCGTTGGAAGGCGCGGAACTGGTCGATTTCAAACTCACCGCGAACCATCGTATCAGCGGAGTGAGGATGTCGTTGGCGAACTCGGTGAGCCGCGAGCATTTTGCGGACTTTCTGGCGGAGAACGCGAAATTAGATGAATTGCGAAAAGGTGAATTCAGCGACGCGGTAGTTAATGCTCAGCGGGAAGCAACGGACGAGATGTTCTTCACATGCTGTGAGAAATTGGCGAAAAAGGGCAAAACTGTTGTCCTATTTGATACCTTTGAAGATGTGCAAAGACATGATGAAGCTGTGGCTACGTGGACGCTGGCGGAATTGTTGCCGCGTTTGCGTAATTTCGTAGTAGTTGTTGCCAGCCGCGAGCATATGACCGCGCCGTTCAAGACGCGCGGTAAGGTTGTCGAATTGGTATTGCAGGGGTTAGAGGAAGATGAAATCTACGCCAGACTAAAGCTAGACGCGATAGAAGTGCACGATGAGATGAAAGATATGTTACTGGATGTGACCGAAGGGCATCCCCTCATGTTAGATATCGCGCTACTTCTAATGCAGGGGCGCGCTGAAATATCTGAAGAGGAGTTCAAACAATCTCTAGTACGCTATTTTTACGATTTTATCGCCACTCAGTTTGGCGGCACAGTAGATCATATCATCTTGGTTATGGCACATTTGCACCGGCGTTTTGGGCGCAAGGTATTGCAATACTTGGTCGATGAATCGTTAGTTGATTTAGGTGACAGGGATATTGAGGATATATTAGAGGTATTGCGCGACATGCGCTTCGTCAAATTCAG
>CAZSIG010000088.1:0-2199 GCA_964606195.1 uncultured Anaerolineales bacterium | reverse complement strand
TATGGGATTGATATTCGATGGGTGAAATGGATGCGCGAGACCGGGAGAAATCAGGAAGCTAAAGATGAGTTGCTAGAGATGCTATCGTGGTATGCCGACGATGGAAGCCGCGAAGTGGAGATGTTGATTCAACTGGTCAACACGCGGGCGCGACTAGGAGAGTTCACCGCGGCGATAGATGATTCTGAACAGGCATTGGCTATTTGTGAACGACAAGAGTTATCGGAATATTTGCCACGCGTGCAATATCTCTTGGGCTGGATGCACCGGTATGTATGGAAATGGAATGAATCGCTGGCTTGGTATGATAAATGTTTGAATACCAGCGCGCAGGTAGGGAATAACTACCTAGCTGCCGCCGCGCTGAGTGACGCGGCGTTTATTCGCGCCCAACAGGGAGAATACAAACGTGCCATCATGGACGCGGAGATGGCACTGGCGATCCGCAAGAGAACCGAGGATAAGCAAGATGATGGTTTGAGTCAAAACATTCTGGGCATTATCAACCGCTACGCGGGACGATATGACACCGCGTTCAAGCACTATGAGCAGGCGCTGAACCTATTTACCAAGTTGGGGGACGAGGAATGGATTGCTATCGTGCTTCAGCAGTTGGGAATCAATAAGTTCAACAAAGGTAAGATATATCAAGATGAAGGAGATACTGAACGAGCGCAAAAGATTTTTCAGGATGGGCTGGCTGATTTAAGACGAGCTATCGAGATAGGAGAGCGACTAAATATTGTCAAAGATTTACCGCGTGGCTATCACCGTATTGCCCATCTTTATGACGCGTTAGGCGAAGAGAAACAGGCTATCGAGCATTTCCGTAAGAGTTATGATTTAGCCTTGGATATTAAGCATTACCAAACCGCGCTGGATAGTTTGGTGGAATTGATGCAACTGGACTGTAAAGGTGGCAAGTGTGATTTGGCAAGCTATCTGAAAGCAATAGAGAAGTTTCAGGGTATGCCACAATACGGCTTATTCCGCGCGATGATGAGAATCGTACAGGCTGATGTAGATTACATGCGCGGTGATTATCACAAAGCTTTGGCGACCTATAAAGAAGCCTATATGCAAGCGGCATGCGACCAGGGCTTTGGTGCCTATCTATTACCGCGTAAATTGGACAATCTGAAAGATAAACTACAGCGATTAGATGTTGAGAACCGAATGAATTGGTGTAAGGAATTAGAACAATATTGGACTCAGGAGGGCTTAGAAGAAGTTCGTCCGGAGATAATCGCGATGGTCAGAAATCTCTATTTAGACGCGATGTTACAGCGAAAACAAGAGGACTAGCGATGAACACCGAGCATAATGGAACAAAATACCGCGAACTATCGCTTATTCAGTCAAACACAGCTAAACAAGCCCGACGAATCAAAAAGCCATCTGTAAAGCTAGATGCTCAAAATGGTGATAGGGAAAAAGATGAGGATCATGGCTTAAGTTGGGAAGAAGTCGAGCTACAATGTGATTGTAACTGAAAACCCTACTCTCTAATGCTAACTATGTTACCCCAATCTCCGTACATCCCCTTCTCCGCGCCGCTCTACCTATCCCTAGAACTAACCTTCGCGTGTAACAGCAGGTGCCCCGGCTGCGGTAACGTATGGCGCGGTTCAGCCGCGCCATCTCCGTTATCCGCCGCATATTGGCGCGAGATTTTAGAAAAGCTTAAACCCGCTGCCTACCGCACGCGCGTCACAGGCGGCGAACCCACGTTGCACCCCGAATTTGCCGCCATCGTCGCGCATCTCCGCGAGTTGGACATGACCTTCTCTGTCTTCACTAACGCGCGCTGGAATGATCCGGCGCGGTTGCTCTCGTTTCTCCCCACCATCCCTCAATTCAAAGGATTTCTCATTTCCTTGCATGGCGCGGACGCCGCGACCCACGAAACATTCACTTCAGTATCGGGGTCATTCGCGGAAACGGTGGCAAATGTGCGCCTTACGGTGAAACGCGGCATCCCCGCGGCTTTGAGTACGGTAATCACGCGGCACAACTACGACCAACCGCGCGCACTGGTGCGATTAGCCCAAAAGTTAGGCGTAAACCGCGTCGCTTTTAACCGCTATTTGGGAAAACGCGACGACGAACTCCAGCCGACGCCCGCGCAGTTGAAACACGCGGTGGCGGAAATCGAGCAGTTACGCCAAGAAGGCGCGGCAGTCAAGATCGGCAATTGCA
>CAZSIG010000087.1:0-10366 GCA_964606195.1 uncultured Anaerolineales bacterium | reverse complement strand
CGCGAATTTACGAATAGCCCGAATAAAAAAGAAAGAAAATGCGCGTAATTTGGCCATTTGGGTTATTCGTGATCTATATCCAACTCAACTGAACCAGTCCCCAACTTCCCACGAGCTTCAAACTCGCGAAAAAACTAAGGTACACTAAGCCACTTCCCCCACCAAATCATATTCTAGTGCTTGCGTGATACGTGCTGATACAAACTGCCCCGGCGACAGTTCTGCCGGAATTAGTATCATACCGTCCACCTCTGGTGCGTCGCGGTAGCTGCGTCCAACACTGATGCCCTCTCCACACCCCTCAATTAGCACTGACAACTCCTGTCCTACCAGCCGCTCGTTTAACTCCAGCGAGATCGCCTGTTGTAATTCCATAGCCCGAGCGCGTCTCTCCTCCTGCACTTCGGTAGGAACTTGATCGGATAAGCGCGCGGCGGGTGTTCCTGCCTCGCGTGAATATGCGAAAATCCCTACGCGGTCGAATGCCACCTCATCCATGAAGTCGAGTAACGTCGCGAACTCGGTATCTGTCTCGCCAGGGTAGCCGACGATGAATGTGGTACGAATGGCGATTTCGGGCATCGCGGCGCGTAACGCGGCGATAGTCTCGCGCGTTCGGTCGACATCGTGCGGACGGTGCATACGCCGTAGTACATCAGGGTGCGCGTGCTGTAAGGGCAAATCGAGGTAGCTACATATTTGCGGATAGCGTGCCATCGTCTCAATTAGACGCGGCGAGATGTGTTGCGGATATGTGTACATGATGCGCAGCCAATCCAGTTGAGGAATGGCGCGCAGTATATCCTCTAGCAGGTCAGGCAGCACATCCTTTTCGCCGCGATCGCACCCGTAAGCGGTAGTGTCTTGCGCGATTAGAATCAGCTCGCGTACCCCCGCCTCAACTAAATACCGCGCCTCAGTGATTATTTCGGCGCGTGAGCGGCTGTGATATGCCCCCTTGATAATGGGAATAGTGCAAAAGGCGCAAGCCGCGTCGCACCCATCGGCTATTTTGAGGTACGCGGTTGCAGGCTGATGCGCGTGACGCAAAATTTCGCGTTCGGTGGCGGGAGCGAATGGTGTCGTTTTTCTCTTCTCGCGGGCGAGGGCGCGTTCGACACACGATACAATCTGGTGCCATTCCCGCGTGCTGATGAGCGCGGCTATTTCGGGAATCTGCTTCATCAGACGGCGCCCAAACAATTGGGAAAGACAACCCGCCGCGATGAGTAGCTGATCGGCGCGTTTTTCTTGCGCTAAATCACGCAACGCGCCGAGCGATTCGGCGCGTGCTAGTTCGATAAATCCACAGGTATTCACTATCAAGACCTGCGCGGTGTCTGGCGTCGGCTGCTCTTGATATCCTGCATGATTCAGCAGTTCAGCCATCCACTCCGATTCTACGGTGTTTTTAGGACATCCTAATGACAGGATGTAAAAAGAGCCATTGGTCATAAAGGGATCATTCCTCAGCTACCGGAGTTGCCTGAACCCAAACCTCCTCGTCGTTTTTCATCCATATCATATCGACCACCTGCCCGCGCTCGCCCAGCGGGCCATATTCTTGATCATCTAAGGATACCTCTACTCCTCCCGCGTTGCCCGAGCGGATAGCGACCTCCCTGGTCGCGGTCCAGAAGCGATATTGGTCAGGCTCTAATATTTCTTCGAGGACTTGTTCCCCGTCAATGACCACGCGCAGCCATGAGCGCTCGGCTATATCCAGCCGCACTCTGAGCGCGGGTTGATCTATGGAAACTGGTAAGTCTTCGATCGTAACGGTGTTCGTGGCTACCGCGCTGGTGCGCGTAGCCAATGGAGTATAGGTAGCCCGCGCGGTCGGCGTAGTCGTGGGGGTATCCGTTCGCCACGCGGTGCGCGTCGGAGATGGTCGAGCGGTGTCCGTTGGAGTTACCGCTGTGGCTGTCCGCGTCGGTATGCGCGTCGAAGTGGGGCGCGCGGTATCCGTTGGCTCTGCTGACGATGATGACCGCGTCAATGATGCAGCGCGAGTTGGCTCGTCGTCTTCGCTCTTTACGCTGATCAATTTAGTCGGTACGGACGTCGCGGTGCGATAATCGGTGGGACTTGGCGCGGAGGTCAAAGTTGGGCGCGGCGTTAAGGTATAAGTTGCGGTGGGACGCGGTGTAGGTATCAGAGCAACCAACGAGAAATCGTAACGTCTATAAGCCACCGCCAGTGCGACCGCCACTAGCAGGAAAATGATCACGATGATCACTAGATTAAACGAGACTGGCGTTTCGGGACTCAGCGGTACCTCTATCGATTGTATCTGCCGCATCGCGGCGCGTTCGGGCGCCTCTGTACGGTATACTTCTAAGGTTTCTTGGGGATCAAGCCCCAGTGCCCGCGCATAATTGCGAATAAAACCGACCGTGCAAACTTCATCGGGCAGGTCGGTGTAATTGCCCATCTCCAGAGCTTCTAGGTATTGAGGTCTTATTCTGGTATCGTTTGCCGCGTCGGCGATAGTCCATTCCCGCTCTTCGCGCGCGGTGGTAAGCAGTTCGCCCAGTTTGGACATTATCCCTCCTGTGATATCGAATCCATACTATAAACTTCTCACTGTTGGCTTACTTGAAGCCAAGACAATTATACTCTACTCCGCGTCCTTTTTGCAAACCTTTTAGCCTAGCTCCGTGCTTTGGGGGTTACGCTTCTGCATGATGACAAGATAATAGACTTGTTCCTAAATAAGTTATTGGATGGCTAAGCAGTTTTTAGGGACGCGGATTAACGCGGATTTTCAGGATTTGCGCCCTTTATTCGCGTTAATCCGCGAAGGTACTGGTTCAGTTGAGTTGGATATAGATCACGAATATCACGAATGGCCAAATTACGCGAATTTTTCTCTTTTATTATTCGGGCTATTCGTAAATTCGCAACATTCGTGATTAAATTGCGTTGATTTATCCGAAATCCAATAGAACTGAACCCGTGCCTCCGCGAAAATCCGCGTCCTATTTCTTGCACAGCTTATTGGGGAACAACTCTAATAAATTGACACCACGCCGCGTCACGATTATAATTTAGTGGCGGGGGCAGAGGAGCAATTTCTCTTCTGCGCGAGATAAGCTATAATGCAACGTGATATATACGACAGTTTTGCCCAATTGAGCCGCGTCGAGCGGGAGAGATATGAATACCGCAAAGTAGTGCGTGATCGCGGCGCGAATATCGTCATTCTCGCACCGCACGGCGGAGAAATCGAGCCGGGGACTTCGGAACTGGCGCGGGCGGTGGCAGGGAATGATCTCTCACTGTATTGCTTCGAGGGGGCGAAGGGGCAACATAGCCGCGACTTGCATCTCACCAGTGTGAATTTCGATGAACCTGTCTGCGTCGTGTTGGTTGGGCGCGCGGCGCGGGCGGTGGCGATTCATGGGTGTAAAGGGGCGGAAGCCGTGGTGTATGTGGGGGGCTTGGACGCGGTGTTGAGCGCGAAGTTGATTGCCGCGCTGCAGGAGGCGGGCTTCGACGCACAGGCGGATGACAGCCATCACGCGGGGAATGACCCGCAGAATATCTGTAATCGCGGCAAATCGGGCGCGGGGGTACAATTGGAGTTGACGACGGAGTTACGGCGGCAGATGTTTGGTGGGCGCAGGTGGTGGAAGAGAGAGTGCAAGACGGCAATTTTTGCCTCATTCGGGCGCGCGGTTAGAGAAGTGTTGCTAGAGGATAATAAGATTAGTGCGCGGTAAGCCGTTTAAGAGATGAGTGATTAGGAATAAAAGCCTATTGACTCACATAGTGGGTAGAGATTATAATGAAAGCACTGATTCAGTTGAGTTGGATTTTCCCAGACTTCCGAAGTTTCGGAACGGAAAACTTCGGAAGTCTATATGCGGTCAACAGTAGCTGTCAATCGGAACATGCCCGCGTAGTTATCAAATTCAACAGGGCTTACGCAGACCACGTAGTGATTAACTGCAGAGAACGCCGTGGACGCGGAGAAGATAAAGAAAAGAATTTCTTAACGGTCATACGCGGTCATAAATCCTCATTGAAAAGCATATTTACGGGGCACGCCAAGATCATTTAGAAAAACTCCGCGTTCTCCGCGCTCTCGGCGGTAAATCTTTTTTAATCTGCGTAAGTACTGATTCAAGAGATAACGATTAGAACATGGAATGGGTTAAAAGTCTTCCCACAAATCTCAAATTAGAGATGCTACAACATATGGACGAGCGCATTCGCGAGGCGGCGGCAGAGACGCTGTTAGAGGAGAGCGATTTTCTAGCCGTTGAATCTCTTATGGCCGCTTTGCAAGATCGCAGCGAATATGTTCGAGAGATCGCAGCGCGGACTCTGGGGAAGATTGGCGATGCGCGGGCGGTCACGGCGCTAATCATGGCTTTGGACGATGAGAGCGTCAGTGTGAGACGAGCAGCGGTGGAAGCCCTAGAACGAATAGGGGACAAACGTGCGCTTGATCACTTAGTAACCGCGCTGCGGGATAAGACCTGGATAGTGCGCGGGGCAGCCGCTCGCGCGCTGGATAAGTTAGACCCCAACTGGCCACAAAGTGAAGCGGCGCAGAAACAGGTGCCCTATTTCATCGCTGAATTACAAGATGAGAATCGTAGCGTGCGCTGGTGGGCGGCAGAGACATTGGGAAATATCGGCGATCCCCGAGCGCTATCACCGATCATCACCTCATTAGAACAGGACAAGGATAAAGATGTCCGGCGTGCCGCGGCGCGAGCGTTGGGAAAAATAGGGGAGGCTAACGCGGTAAGAGCGAAATTCGCTCATGGTGCTGAACCGGCTAACGGTCATCGTCACGATCGCTATGTACATATGGTGTCGTCGCGGTTGAAGCAGTTGTTAGGTTGGGATAGTGATAATAATAACAATGGGAGCGGTGAAAAATAGTTACGCAAAGGGGGGATAATGGAAAAACAATTGAAAATCACTTGCTTGGTGGAGAACACAGCCATGCTCAGTTCCACTTTATGGGGCGAGCATGGCTTGTCATTTCTGGTCGAACGCGGCGATGCGCGCGTCCTCTTCGATACTGGACAGAGCGGCGCGGTGCTCTCGCACAACCTCACCGAACTGAAACTCGACTTGCATGATCTTTCGGCAATCGTGCTGAGTCATGGACATTATGACCACACGGGGGGACTAAGTACCGCGCTGGAGTTATTTGGGCGAGTTGCGGTTTACGCTCATCCTGATGTGTTCTCTAAGCGATATTCACGGCGCGGCGATAAACTGGTTGCTGCGGGGTCGCGGTTGACGCGCGAGGAAATCGAGGAGCGGGCGGATTTGGACTTGGCTTCTGAGGTAACGGCGGTTGCTACAGGGGTATGGATGACGGGCGAGATACCGCGCAGGTTAGGAGGCGAAACTCGTTCATCGCGACTGGTAGTTAAAAGTGGTGATGAGTTGGTTCTCGATCCGTTTCGCGATGATTTATCTCTGGTGGTGGAGACGAACGGCGGCATCGCGGTGATATTGGGATGTTGCCACGCGGGGATACTCAACACGCTGGCGCATGTGCGCGAACATTTCAATCAGCCCATTCGCGCCTTAATCGGTGGCTCGCACTTAGCGAAAGCGGATGATGAACTATTGGGAAAAGTGGCCGCGGCGGTGCGCGACGAATATGACATCGCGGAGCTTTATCTGGGACATTGCACTGGCTGGCGGTCGTTGCTGTTTCTGGCGACCGCGCTGGGCGACCGCGTCAAGCCTTGTCCCGCGGGTACGGTCGTGGAATTTTCGTGAGGAATTAGAGTAGTGACAAGGAAGTAAACGATAGAGAAAAGTAACACAATAAATTAACCACTAAGGGCACCAAGAACACCAAGTATTTTTTGCTCAATAATGCCCATAAGCGATCAGAAGCTAATATTCGAGGCAAGAATAACCTTAGTGTTCTTCGTGTCCTTTGTGGTTGAATCGTTATGATTTTCACTATCATTTATCATTTAACCACCGCTAGGAATTGGTAACACAACCTTATTATCTTCGCGCCCGTCATATAACACCGGCAACCGCTCTCCCGTCGCGGCGCGGTATAGCCCGACGTGAGCCGCGATATAATCTACGGAGACGTTTTGCGACAGTGAAATGGTGTAGCTATCGCGAACAACTTCGCCAGCTTGCCACCGCGAGGTGGGATATGCTCCACCGCGCGGTGGTTGGTCGCGTTGGATGATGGTTTGACCATCGCTATTTACCAAGTGCGTAAAGATGGTGTAATCGGCGGTTATATCCTCTCGTGCTTGCCAGAGCAGCGTGAAGGTTACGGTATTCGTCGCCGCGTCGAGCACGGTTCGATAGCCGAGCAGGGTTATTTCGTCGGCGAAATTCGCGTCGAGCCGCGATAACGGCGGCGCGGGATGATACAGTTCGTAACCATCCACCGTAGCGAAAACCGCGTAATATCTATCTATACCCCACAGCATTTGGGGGCTGAAGCGATGCCAATTCTCGTAATCGTAACGCCCCCCCGCGCGCATGATGATTAGCGAAAACTCCTGCCTCTCCAGCGCGGTCAGTATCCACTCTTGATGCCACAAACCTTGATATGCCAACTGCGTGTAAACGAAAGTATGTATCGGCACGACGCGGTGGTTCTCCGCCAATATACCCATATCCTCTGCCAAGATCGGATCGGGATGCGCCGCCACGGCCTCCGCCAATTTTTGCCGCGTCATCGCTATCGATTGTAGTTGCTCCGCCTCTCGCCAGGGAGTGATGAGCCAACCGCGAGGATAGAGCAACAGTTGCGCGATTATCAATAACAGTCCTACGGCGCGCCAGCGGGGGATATTGAACCACAGCCCCGCGATGATGCAGAAAATCGCTAGGATCTCCAAAAAATAGTTTTCCCAAGACCCCGCTTTGCCGATGGATAGCGAGACGAATGCCGCGGCGATGAGATATAACGCCAATGCGGGGGGAGATTTTTTGCGGCGGTAAGTTTGGTAAAATTGTGTCAGCAGATAAAGCAATGCGCTGGTCGCCAATATGGGAACGATGCTCAGGAAACCGCGCATGAAATTCCCCGCCAGTTGCCAACTGTAAGGGTTCGCATTTGCCAGCACGATGTCGGTGAAGAACGCGCCGCGCGTGGTAAGGTTAATCAGGGCGAATATTCCCAGCCCACTAGCGGCTAAACTGACGCTGGTGATAAATCCCCTTTTGCGAGAGGCGCGGTTCAGCAATAACCACCCATAAGCTGCCGTGGGCGCGGCGACGAATGAATGTTTACTGTAGATGCTCAACAAAAATAGGGGAACGGAAAAATAAAGTCGACGAGAATCGCGATAGCGGCACACCGCGTAGTATCCCCACAGAGAGAAACAGAGCGCGAGCATGTCAGGGCGGTAAAATGTCGCCCAGCGGTGGGCGAAGGGAGAAGCGATGAACAAGGACGCGGCGATGATGCCGTGCCATCTGCGCGGCTCATTTTCGGCAGTGACGAGGACGGTTTTATATATGGCGATAGCGATGCCCACCGCGCTGAGCGAGGAGATGACGCGTCCCCCTAGATAGAAATTATCGGGCGTAAGAGGCAATGACAAGCCGGATAACCAGATGTAAAGCGGGGTATAGACGGGGAAAGAGTAGGGGTAGCTCAGGATTGGCTTGTATAACGGCGCGGCGCGCGGTATTCGTGCCGCCCAGTCCAACACCGGTCCCTCACCGTACTCTAGTTGGTAAGGAAAAGTCAGTGCCAGATAGCTATGGTAGACAAAAAACGCGCCGAACGTGATTAGCAACGTGCCGCAAATCGCGTATAGCGCGTATCGAATTATAGAATTACCAACTCGCGTGATCCGCTGCTCCATCAAATTCGCTCTAGTGCAAACTCCCCTGTCGTGGTATCGTAGATGCCAAAACTAGCCGCGCCGAACCGCCCCATCACTTCGCCGGGGTTCGCTAACAGCGTATCGCCGACGCGCTTCGTCTCTGTTTCATGGGAGTGTCCGTAGAAGACGGCGCGGTATTTCCCCGTAGCAGCTAATCCCTCCGCGATGGGATGATAATGCGTGAAAGCGAGCGCGCCGTCGTCCAGCGATAATTCTCCGAGCGGATTGTATAACGTGACATTGCCCGCCTGCGCCGCGATGCGCGTGAGTAGTAGAACATCACCGTCGTTGTTGCCGAGCACGCAGTGCACGGGACATGATACCCCCTCCGCGAGCATTTTCAGGGTGAAGGGCGCGCATAAATCACCGCAGAAGATCACCGCGCCCGCGTCTTGAATGCGCGGTAGCACCTTTTCCATGTTCCAGATGTTGTCGTGCGCGTCGGATAGTACAGCTATTTTCATTAGTTTCTCCCTTCTGATAAAAATCTTCGTAATGAACCACAAAGGACACGAAGAACACTAAGGTTTTGTACTATAAATGACTACTTGTGATCCTTACTGTCTAATTGTTATGTTCGGTCTATGACGAGAGTACTTTTATTTCGCTCTAAGCCCCCGTCGCGGGGGCGGCTGCGGCAAAAGCGTCGTCCTATTGCATAACGCCCCCGGGGACGGGGGCTGAGAGCCAGGTAGGGCGTAATTAAGTCACTTTCATAGGGTGCACATAATACTTAAACACTCAGGGACTTGTGACCGCGTATGAGTACTGACGGAAAAACCTTTGTGTTCTTGGTGTTCTTAGTGGTAGTTACTCTAGTGGCGCGTGTTCCCAAAATTCTGCGGGCATCTCTTCGTGCCGATGACAGAAATGCCACAGCCATTCTAGTAGCTCATCCAATGCCGCGTCTTCGTGCCGCAGTTGTTTTCCCTCGTCCCAAATCCGCTGCAACGCCGCGCGCGGAATCTGTTTTTGCCCCTGTTGCACGCGCAGCAGCGCCAATAGTTTTAACAGTCTACCTAAAAAGCCCGTGCGGTCGGATTTATTTGGCAACCGTTGTAATTTGCGCCGTACCTGTAAAAAGTTTCCTTGTACGTATAGATCGCACGCCTCTCGTAAGGACGCGGGCAGGGTTTCTACCTGCGCCATTTCATCCTCGATGACGCGGGATGATTTCGCGAGCTTTTTCGAGCGTTCAGGCGCGGCGGGCTGCCAACTGGATATCTCTCCCTGCGTTGTCAGCTCCGTCCATAGCTCAGATATACTTTTGGTCGAATTGTTATTTTCTGTCATATTAGTGTCCAGCCTTGCGGAGATGAGCACGTTTTGCGCCGGTCGGACGCGGGGGCAACTTGCTGGGAGTGCCCCCCTGTGTCAATGTCTCATAAGTTTTTCGCGCCTCAGTGTATAACCACGCGTCTTCGGTCATCATCTCCAAATCTTGCAGCACAATGCGCGCCCAAGCGTTACGCGCTGCCTTGAAAAATAGTTGTACCGCTGCCCAATGCGCGAACTCATCATCGTTGCTCCATAATTGAGATTCCAGATAAGCCTGCACCGGCTGGTAATTCAGATTCTCGCTCACTGCTTGCCACCAGTATGGAATTAACTGCCGATAACTATGGCGCACCATCTCCCCAGATTCTACGAATGCGTCGAACGAACTTAAATCATCGCGCAGCCACTGGGCGACCGGACCGCGAAAAATATATTCTACCGCTTTGTGGCGTCCTGACCACGATTGTCTTAAAAAGCGCGCCGCGCCCTGACAAACCGCGTCGAAGTTAGCCGCGGACACATGAACGTAGCGTTGAAAAGCCTTCCCCGCCTCCGCGTCCTTGCGGTTCAACGCGCCGAGAATTTGATAGGTACTATTATCTGCTTTTCGTGGCACATGCTGAAGCAGCGCGTCGAACAGGCGGCTTGCCCATTTCAGTTCTGTTTGAGTTTGATTGAACCAAAACACGCACAAATCCAACGCCTCTGAATACGCTGCCTCACCCGCGGTCTCTAGCAGCAGACGATATATGTTGACAGCCAACGCGTATTCGCGCTCGCGGCGGTTGCGGCGCGCCGCGATGAAAGCCTCACGCTCGAACTTGAGTACCAGCTTTTGCATTTTTTCATCTTGTTGCAGAACTAACAGAGAAATCTGTTGAGCTTCGGGAAAGGGGCTTTCGATTATGCCCTTTTTTAACACCAACTCTCGCGCCGCGTCGTTTTCGTTTATCGTCTGGGTCAAGAGATCTGCCAATTTTTGCTGCCGCGTCTCATCGGGCAACTGCCCCGCGAAGACGTAGGAAGCACTGATCAACCCCGGTACTGCCCACGCACCAAGTTCTGCTAACTTTTCTGCGATTCCCAAGCGGCGCTGTTCGCCCGCCTCCTCCAGTAATTCGCGCACTAAATCCTGCACTTCTAAAATCAGATTTGGATCGCCTGCCAAGTCTGTCAGGTTAACCGCGTCTGCGTCAAATAAACGTTGCATTATCTCCTGATACTTTCTTTTCTCTCGT
>CAZSIG010000086.1:6371-10377 GCA_964606195.1 uncultured Anaerolineales bacterium | reverse complement strand
TTACGAATAGCCCGAATAATAAAAGAGAAAAATTCGCGTAATTTGGCCATTCGTGATATTCGTGATCTATATCCAACTCAACTGTAAAGTCATTAAGGAGGCACGGTTTTTAACATGAACGGTAAAGATGAGAAAAAGGGAATCGTCCCGCGCTCGAGCGCGATACGCGAGGTTTTAGCGAAGCTACAAGAGAATGATGAATTTGAAGAAATCTTTTTGACCAGCCCTGATGGATTAGTAATCGCTAGTACGCCGACCACTGATGACGATAAAATTGTGGCGCTGGCGGCGCTAATGGTACAAATGCGCCGCTCCGCGCAGCAAATTCGCAAACAATTAGGCTGGTCTCCCTTGAACAAGGTCACTATGCGCGGTGATGATGGTCAACAATTAATCGGATACGGGTTTACCGCTGGTGATTGTGATTTGATGTTGGTTATCCTTGCTCCCGAACAGCAGGCTTATCAGCAACCCGCTATTCAGGCAGTCCGAGCCATTCAGCGGATACATAGCACATGTAATAATTTGTAGAATGGATGTCAAAACCGCGTAATATAATCGATAAACGCGAGGAGAGAAGTACAAATGGCTGTCACAGGTAATCTACGAGACATGGATCTGACCACTTTAATATCGGTGAATTGCAACGAGGGGAATCAAGCGGAGATGCGCATTTGGCGCGATGACGAGGAAGCCTTAGTCTACTTTGATGAAGGCCAGATAGTCCACATGGTGCTGGGAGACAAAGAGGGCGAAGAGGTAATCCATGATATTCTGCGATGGGAAGATGCCTCTTTTGAATTGAACCGCGACGTCCCCCCGCCGACGCGTACCATCCATGTTCCGTGGTCTAACCTGGTGCTAGAGGGAATGCGGCTCATTGACGAGGCAACCGCGGAGGATGACACAGCGAAGGTCAAGGGGATGATTCAAGATATTTTGGGAGAGATGAAAGAGGAGATTCCCGGCTTCATGGGGGCGGTGGTGGTGGATAACGATGGAGTTGCTACCGGCGCGGTATCTGACGATCCGAACTATCACCCGGAGATCGCGGCTACTCAGTTGGCGCGATTGATGGAGTTGGTTACTCAAGTGTCCGAAAAAGTTAGTTTGGGAGAGATGGAAAACGCGCTGATCACGGGTGCTTCTGGCTATCTATTAGCGGAAAATCTAGGAGATGGCTCCTTACACATTGGAGTTAGCCTGAATCAAGATGCGACTCCCGGACTCGCCCGCGTGATTATGAGAGACTACGCCGATCGCATTTGGGAAGATTTGTCAAATCAAGACTAACACAGCCTGTAAAATCGTGTCCCATTTACGCGTCGCGGTTTAATAGACAGAGACGCAAACAGAAATAGAAGGAGGTGATCGTCCACAAGCTACATACGAGGTTTTTCTTATTTAGTTGAATGTCGAGCAAATGAACAAAACAATTACAGGAGAACAAGGAGGTTAATGTAATGGCAGCGATTCAAGATATGTTGAAAGAGATGGCGGGGGAGATACCGGGCTTCGTCTCCGCGGATGTTACGGGAATGGACGGATTAGCTATTGCCAGCTATTCGGCTAACCCTAATTTCGACGCGGAAGCGGCGAGCGCGCAGTTCGCGCTGGTGATGAAGTTAGTGCAACGGACCGCGGCGCAGTTGAAGGCTGGTGACGTTGAAGATAATCTGGTGACTACCAACAATATTTACATATTGACCCGTTTCTTGGGAGATGGTTCTTATTTCTTGAGTGTCGCGGTGGACAAAGAGATGGCTAGTTTGGGTAACGTGCGCCTGATGTCGCGGCAGTACGCGGCTGATATTTGGGACACCGTTCCGCGACGGAGAAGGTAGACAAGGTTACGCGTTTTTCGATGAATTAGATAAAAATAGGGAGGAATTATAATGGCAACAGAAGAACAGAAAAAAGTCAATCAGTTGCGGTTGGCTAACATGACCATCTATGGATTGGCGGCGGGCTTATGGGATTTTCTGGGCGAGACCTCTTACGCCCTCACTCCCAAGATGGGAACGGCGATATTAGGGGTGATGGAAAAGGAGATGGGCTTGGAGATCGCGGGGGAGAAACCAGAAGATGTATTGAACGAGATTGCCCGCATCTTCGTGGACGAATTTGGCTTCGCGGGCGATATAGAAGTGGTCAAGGAAGACGATGTTGTCTTGATGAAGGTGCATAAATGCCTAGCGCGAAATCTGACTGACCAGTTGATGGAAGCTGGGGTGGAGAGTCCCTTTACCTGTCCCATCATGAACGCGTCGCAAGCCGCGATGAAACGGCTCAATATGAAGGCGCGCAGTCATGTCGATAAATGGGCAGAGGAAAAAGGCTCTATCATCACCTTTGAAATGATGGAGTAGGAACAGAGTAAGTCAAAACCCGGTGATATTGTAGATAACTGGGGATTTGACCGCGATATACTTCATGGAGGGCGTCCTCGATTCAAGGGAATGATGAGGACGCCCTTTGTAATGTGATTATTGAATCTACTGAAAAAAGGGTAACTAACCACGGAGACACTGAGAGCACCGAGATAGATTAAACTGAAACGCGCAGTAATTGAGTATTACGCGGACAAAACTTAATATTGTTCTTATTCAGATCGTGCTTAAAAACTCTGTGCACTCCGTGTCTCGGTGGTAAATTTCCCTTTTTTGGGCAGAGTCATTATTAGGGGGTAAACTGTAAACCAATGAAAGAACCGATACTTTTCCGCCGCGATGACGCGCTCAGCTCCGAAGCGGCAATGTATTGGAAGGATTTATTATATCGTACTATTAAAATCGGTGCTGAGGTCGAGACCGCGCTGCCGCGCGGCACTAGACGCGAGGATTTTGAACCACAGCTTAATACCGCGCTGCACCCTTCGGGAAGTCTGGATAATTTGGGTAAATACGGCGTATTGGATATTATCAAAGAGCACTGCGGAGTCGAGATTCGCGTCATTGGGCGCCACCCGTATTTCTCCGCGCTAGTAGAGCAATATCAATATATTATCAGTGAACTAGTCAAGCTGAGAGCGCGTACCAAACACACTTGTGGATTACACTTCCACGTTCTGACTCCCAGCTTGGCAGAGCCGGTGCCCGAGATTGTTCTCGCCAATGTGTGGAATCTGACGCGACGCTACGCGCCCCATCTAAGATTCCTGACCAGCGCGGGAGACAAGCGCGAAGCTATGTGTCGTCGTAGACAGCATAACAGCCATTTAGAGATGGTGAAACTGACGCCGGGGGCGCGGTCGATGCGCGAGATTCATCAATATTTACAAAAGAGTGAACAAGTACCAGAACATCAAAATTTTCTAAATCTGGAGCATATCACCTTCGATGAGACTGGCGCGGTGCGCGACTTTCATTTGGAATTTCGCTTTCCTGACGCTGATCTCTCTCCGACTTCTCTCGTCGCGAAGACTTTTCTGTTTTTGGCGATGGTACTCAAGTCGGTGGAGATGAGTCAATATGGGGTAATTCACGTGGGACGATATTTAGAATGGAAACGCAAGCAGGAGCTGCTGGATATGCTCAGTAACAACGATGGCAATCTAGCCGCCAGCGACACCAGTCGCGTGACAGATGAAGTCATCGAAGAGCTGCGCGAGGGATGCCGCGAACTGCTGGATTTGCTTAAACCAACGCTGAAAAGATTTGAACACAATCCCAGCTTTGAGGTATTATCGCTGCTGGCGGAAACTCCCCTCTCGTTGATGCGTATCAGTGGAAAATCTTGGCAAGAAATAGAAACGATGTTAGCGGAGCGCGCCCGCGCGGTGCCAAGGGTGCTGAATAAGGTTGATAAGAGACTGGCGCGGTGTATCGAGTTAGCAGAGGAGGAGGGGCAACCATCGCTGGCGGAGTGGAAGCAGATAGTGGCGTGGAATTTGCACTTGAAGCCCCAAGAGTTGGAGCGAAAACTAGATTATCTGGATAGTGTGCGCGGTTTGCAGTGGGATGAGGAGTTGGGAACGCTAGTATTTCTGACGTAGCGGCGCGGCGCA
>CAZSIG010000086.1:2892-6271 GCA_964606195.1 uncultured Anaerolineales bacterium | reverse complement strand
TTCTAATTTCCAAACATGTGTGGTTTAGCAGGCTTATTTTTATATCCGCGCTCCCGCCCCGCGGAAGATTGGGCGGAATTGCGCGAATTATTTACGCGCAATCTAACGTATAACGAAGAACGCGGGCGCGAGGCTTCCGGTGTCGCGGTTATTCAGCGCGACGGGGAATATGATGTCTATAAAGAGCCGGTGACCGCCACAGAGTTGGTACAAACACCGCGTTATCAGGAAATCATGGCAGCCATAGGCGCGGAGACCACCTGTGTATTGGGACACACCCGTATGCCGACGAAGGGCAGTCGGTGGAACAATGCCAACAACCATCCGGTGGTCACAGAATACACTATCGGAGTTCACAACGGTGTCTTGAAAAACGACGATGAACTGTTCGCCGAACTGCAATTACCGCGCGCGGGGGAAGTGGATAGCGAGATTATCTTTCGTCTGCTGGATACAGTTGAGCCGAATCACAAGCATGACGAACTAGAGATTGAGGTTCAACGCGAGATGTCGCGGTTACATGGCTCATTCGCGATACTCGCGGTAGATATTCGTAGTCCAGGACGGCTGCTTGTGCTCAAAAACTTCCGCCCGCTATGCATTCATTACGAGGAACGATTTGGCGCGTTGTTTTTCTCATCGCGCTACGTATTTCTTCGCAAGGCGTTCGGTCGCTCCGTCATTACCGAGGCACTGAAGTCTGAACGTGGTTTTTGTTTCGATGCAGAGAGACTGTTAGAGCGCGGTAATGAGCCTCTTTGCACCTTTCCCATCGCGGTTAGGCCAGTTGAGCAGTAAAAAGCATTCGCAGAAGGGAGCGTAGATAAGCCTATGACAGAAGAACGAATTCTGGTAGTAGATGATAATCAGGAAATCACCGAGTTCCTGCGCGATGCTGTGTTGCAACCGTTGAATTATAAAGTCTCTTGCGCTAGAGATGGCAAGCAAGGATTGGAAAAAGCATTACATGAAAAACCGGACCTCATCCTACTAGACTTTAATCTTCCCGAACTTTCTGGTATAGATGTGTTAGAAGCGCTACGGCAAAACGATTGCCAATCTCCAGTGATCTTGATGACTTCCGTCGGCTCTGAAAACGTCGCGGTGCGCGCCTTTCGACTAGGGGTGCGCGATTACATCATCAAACCATTCGATGTGGATGAGTTGACCAGCACAATTGAACGCACACTAGAAGAAGGGCGGTGGCACCGCGAGCGCGAACGTCTGACCGCGCAGGTACGAGATGCCAATCGCGAACTAGCGCGGCGTATGCGCGAACTTTACACCCTGCAAACCATCGGTCGGTCAGTAGCCTCTGCTATAACAAAGGCCAAATTATTACGCCGCGTCTGTGACGCGGCGATACACCTTGCCGGCGCCGACGCGAGCGCGCTCTTTCTACTCGACAAATCCAGCGGCAATCTACACATGGAAGCGTTTCAGCACGATGATAATTACCAACACACCTTCCAGACAGAGATAACCGACCGTCATGCCCAAGAGGTTCTGAGACGCGGGCGCTTTCTATTCTTATCCGGCGAGAAGGCTCCTAGCAGTTTCATTTCCCAACTCGGTCACGCGCCACATTCACTCTTCTATGTGCCGGTCAAACTTGGTGGTAGGGCGATAGGAGTATTAGGAGTGGCTTATCTGCAAGAGGAGCAGATCCAACAAGCAGAGATGCAAAACAGATTGACGACGCTCGCTGATTATGTGTCGATCGCGCTGCGAAATGCTCAACTCGTCGAGAACACACACCGCCGCGCCGATCAACTCTCTACCCTTAACCGTATCGCGATGAAGGTCACGTCATCTTTAGATATGGACGAGGTCACCCTCGCGGTAGTGCGCAGCGTTAACGAAATTCTGCGCGTCGAAGCCGGTTCGTTGGCGTTACTTGACGAGGAAAAAGGAGATATATACTTCAAGATTACCTTGCAAGGAAATACGGAGAAGCTATCTCCCCACCGCTTGAAAGTGGGACAGGGTATTCTGGGCAAAGTGGTGGAGACCGGGCAGCCCATTCGCGTCAACAACGTCAAGGACGACCCGCGATTTTACCCGCACATCGACCGCGCCATCGGTTTTCAAACGCACTCTATCCTGTGCGTACCACTTACCATCCCCGGCAAGGTGATAGGCGCGATCGAGGTAATCAACAAGCTCGATGATTATGCCCCCGGCGGCATGGGGAAATTCACAGACGAAGATGAGGAACTATTACATGCCGCCGCGGCGTTTGTGGCCATGGCAGTGGAGAACGCGCGCCTCTACGAGGCTATGCGCGATACTGTCGCGACGCAAACGGTGCAAGATACTGTTGTCACCTTGTCTCATTACGTGAACAATCCATTGCAATCGTTGATGGGCGCGGCTTACTTGTTAAGAAATAGTGATGAAATGGAGGATGACCTAACTCAGACCGCGGAAATGATAGAAAAGGGTTCGCAAGAGATCGCGGTAGTCATTTCCGTGTTACAAAGCATAACCTCTCCGGAGAGTACGGTTTATCTGGGCGATATACAAATGCTAGACATTGAAAAAGAATTGCAGTCTCGTTTATCAGCTATATCTCAGTAAACCCTCAAGTGAGAGAGTGGTCAAGATGTGACGCACCTTCGATTTTATTGAGGCAAAAAATTATGATAGAGAAACAAAATCAATTCGTAGAGTGGGGAGTAGCCGCGCAGGCGATACGCGGAGAGACCGAATCGGGAGATCAGTATCTGGTTAAGTCTTTCGATAACGGCGTACTGGTAGCTGTGGTAGATGGCTTGGGACATGGAGAGCAAGCCGCCATCGCTGCCAAAACAGCCATCGCTACGTTGGAACAATACACACATGAACCTGTGGACTCTTTGATAGAACGGTGCCACGCGGATTTGCTTAAAACGCGAGGAGTGGTGATGAGTCTCGCCTCCTTCAATGCGACCGATTGTACAATGACCTGGATGGGGATCGGCAACGTTCGCGGGGTGTTATTGAAAGAGGATATGGACACTAACCCGGACGCGGAGAGAGAGGAAGTACCGCTACGCGGTGGAGTAGTAGGTTATCGTCTGCCCTCTCTGCGTCCTGGAGCAATCTCTCTGGAACGTGGAGACACGCTCATTCTCGCCACCGATGGCATTCGTAGCAGCTTTGCTCAAGGACTGGATTTGAACAAAAATCCTCAAGAACTCGCCGATGACATTTTCGAGCGTTATTCTAAAGAGCGCGACGATTCGCTGGTATTAGTAACGCGGTGGAGTTGTCAAGTATAGGTGCGATGCATCTTATTCACAAACGGAGACCTCCCACAAATAGGGAGGTCTCCGTTTTTTTTGGATAGTCGGTTGTAGGGGCGAACCTACGTGTTCGCCCTGTACACAGCGGGCAA
>CAZSIG010000086.1:0-2792 GCA_964606195.1 uncultured Anaerolineales bacterium | reverse complement strand
GATAGGTCTGCCCAGCCACCTTACGCATATCGCGCCAGGAGGAGATACTGGTCGTTATTCGGGCAAGCGCGGCAGCCGCGACATAGGGTAGATGTTCCACCCCCGCGATCATACCATCATGCTCCACCGCGTCGATGAAATATGGTTCTGCTCCCAAGTGTGCGACAAAGGCGGAAGCGGCTTCGATGGCTTGCGCCGCCACATCAGGGGCTGGGGTTAAACAAAAAGGACGACCACGAAAGAGCGCGGCGGAGGGTTCCTTCTCTTCGGTAACAGGATTGATGATCGGGTCTCCTCCTACAAAACTGACAGTGGCGGGCAGAATCTCGGCTGCCCAAGCTAAAACTGGCGTCTTGAGATTCGCGGTGTCGAGAATGACACATCCCGTTTTCAAATCTTGGGCAATAGCCGCGAGGGTGCTTTCGATCGCCGATATTGGAATAGCCAAGACGATGAAATCTGCGACTTCGCAGGCGTTAATCAGATTCCATTGCACTTTATCTACCGCGCCTAACTTCTGCGCCTTTCTCGCTGCGGAAAGATCTTTATCATGTCCTATTATCTCCCAATCCAATTCTTTCGCCTTCAAAGCAAGACCGATAGAGGTACCGATCAGTCCAGTGCCGATAATGGCAATACGCGGTTTACCCATTTGGATATTGCTCCCGATTTATCAAAGGATTTTCGGGCAGTGCGCTCAGATAGGCATTAAATTCATCCAGCGAATTCACATCCAATGCCGCGCGTTGCAAATCTTGTAATTGCGCTAGATTCATGGTTTCTAGTTGGTCGGGCAATTGTTCCGGAGTTGCCCCAAAACGGTGTCCCAGAATAAACGCGACGCTCTGGCGCAACGCGGTCTTTATGCCCTGTTCCACACCTTGCTCCATACCTTGCTCTATGCCTTGTTCCATGCCTTGCTCCATACCTTGCTCTATGCCTTGTTGGTAACGGTCGGTCAATAACTCACCGATAAGGGGCATCGTTTGTAATTCCTCTAACATTTCCATACGTCCCACCTCCTGAATAAAGAAATCCCACACCAGATTTTGATCTAAATAACGCGACGCTACCAATGCAGCCATCGCTAACAAATGAGCGCGTTTATGCTGATTTTGTTCCTGCATAATCAGGTCGCGTTCTGTCGCCAGTACGTCTACCGTGCGTTCTTGAGCCATTGAGATCAGCAACGGAGCCAAAGGGCGGTAATATCCGGCGCGAATATCCGCTTCATACTCCCATAATTTTATGATTGGGTATGAGAACCGATTAACAACATTCGCGTTAATTTTTACCTCGTATGCGCGCGGCAGCGGATGGGCGCGGCGGTGCACGTAAACAGCGACTGCCAATACTGGCAGCGCGAATTTCTGAGTCAATGCCGCAGAATAAGTATACATCCGCATTGGAAAGTCGGCAGTGTGGCGTCCTTGAAATTCAATGTGGAGTAGATATTCTTGCTCGGAGTCTGCCACGCGGTGAACAAAATCTACATGCTGCGTGGGCAATGCTAGTTCTACATTTTCCTCTGTACCAATCACGCGCAAATTAGTCCGCGGCCAGATTAGACGTATAAACTCAAGTGCGTAATCGTGAGCGATGACCTTCAATGTGCGGTCCCAAATGTCAATTTTGGCCATAGTGCTAATTTCCATTGTCAGCGCGCTGGAGTGCGCGAAGTAATTGATATTCAATTCGTCTATAATTGCTTCGTGATGTATCCGTGCTGTCGGCGGTTAGATCGTCGTGATGGTGCGCAATAAGCCACGCGGTTAGCGGTGACACCCCAGCCGCACGAGCCAACTCCGCGCCGCGCGCCGCGTGAGTGCGATGAACGTGAAAAGCGTAACGCCAACTACGCGACTTGTTTGTAGCAATTTTATCTATCAGCACGGGGCTAATCGCGTTCATCAAAACTATAGGGACGCGGTGCCACAGCCGCAATACTCCCCCCGCCTTGCCCACATCGTGAAGCAGCGCGGCGCGCAACAGATGTTCGTCAGCATATCCCCATTTCAACAGCGTATCAAAAACGTTAAGGCTGTGTTGTTGGTCAAAAGGCAACAATCGCTCAAATAAAGCGCGCTGTGAGGCTGTCAGGTACTGGTCTAATGGCGCGGTATCGACTGAAACGCTGGTCGCACCCAGAGCACAAAAGAATTGGCGTACGCGATACGTCGCGGTCACAGCTATATTCCTAGGATCAATTTAGAGAGTATATTGATGGGGGTCCCAATAATGATACTCAATATCGGGAAAAAACTATTGATGAATATCAACCCTAACAATAAGAGTGGTCCCTGCCGCGCCCATCCAGCAACTGCCACTGATAAGTTATAAGCCCAAGGGGCGCGAATGTTCTCCAATAGCCAAAGCAGTACGCTGTGCCCATCGAGCGGGGGAATCGGAATCAGGTTGAACATCGCCAAACTCACGTTGACGATAAAGATGATATAGAGAAAGTAGAGCAAAGCTTCGGCTAGAAACTGCGGCATTAAAAAGGACAAACCCATTAAGGCGCGAAATATTGTGCCAACGATAACCGCCAACGATAAGTTAGCTACAGGTCCCGCGAAGGCGGTCATGCCCATGCCCGTGCGTAAACTGACGCGGTGCATGTTTTGCGGATTAACCGGTACCGGTTTTCCCCAACCGATGCCAACCCCCGCGAAGGCAGCCGTAAGCATCATTATCGTGCCCAGCGGATCAAGGTGCGCGATGGGGTTGAGCGTCAGCCTGCCCGCGTAGCGCGGCGTAGAATCCCCCAACTGCACCGCCACCCACGCGTGGGC
>CAZSIG010000085.1:2273-10431 GCA_964606195.1 uncultured Anaerolineales bacterium | reverse complement strand
TCCAACTGTATAAATAATGTAGGACTTACGCAAGTTCATAATAATTTCACCGCCGAGGGCGCGGAGAGCGCCGAGTTTTCCGGATAGTTTTTTAGCGCGCCGCGCATATGACTTTTAATGAACACTTATGATTGTTTATGACAAGCATAAAAAATCTCTCAAGATAAGCTCCGCGTCCCCTGCGCTCTCTGCGGTTAGTTATAGTGCGGTTTTGCGTAAGTCCTATAATGTTTTTAACCGTTTTATTAGTACATGATTTCGAAGGAGGCAAATCATGAGAAAAATTGGCATAGATGGCAATCGTCCCTTAGATGGGACAGGTAATATTAGCCCTACGATTCAGCCAGATTTGATCGCCGCAACAGGCACCGGATATGTGCGCGTCAATTTCGTACGCGGTATTTATGATTCACCGCGCGATGCCGATTGGCTGAATAGATTCGATAACCTAATCGATGGCTTACGCGCCCGAGGAGTACAAATCTACGGTTTGATCGGGCACGAATCGGTTCCAGGTTCCCCCGGCGATAATTGCCGCGATGGCGCGCCCAACGGCGCGGCGGAAGCCTGGGTTAGAGAATATGTTGATATATTTGACTTTATCGTAGAACATTTTCAGGGACGCGTTGAGTTTTTCGAGACTTTTAATGAACCGAATGACTGGCATGGACAACCACGTCCGTGGATACACCCTTA
Source organism: uncultured Anaerolineales bacterium (assembly GCA_964606195.1). Classification (GTDB taxonomy): domain Bacteria; phylum Chloroflexota; class Anaerolineae; order CAZSIG01; family CAZSIG01; genus CAZSIG01. The sequence goes on along the minus strand of CAZSIG010000085.1, from coordinate 9,735 downwards.
CTGGATGGCGAAAATGCTGCGCGATATTTATTACCGCGTCAAAATCCAGAATAAACGTCAAGCTACTATTATCTCCTGTCCGGTCTTTACTCATTACCAAGATAAAGGAGATTACATCAACGGTTTTTACACCGAAGGTAAAAATCAGCATGATTGGAATGGATTTCGCGCTCAGCATGGAACATTCCCGCTGGATGGTATAGGAGCTCATATCTATTTGGAAAGTGAGAAGGATACTGCAAGCACGGCGCGCGTTTTCAAAGCGCGAGTAGACCATCTTTGGAACATTGTCACGCGACACGAGGGGGCGGATACTCCCAAGCGATTGTTCATCTCCGAGTTCGGGTGGCAGTCGCATGATGGTGAAGGACGTAAGGCGCGCCATATCGAGACCGCGCTGCCACTTCTGCGTAATGACTGGCGTGTGCGTTTAGCCATTCTGTTTTGCGTACAAGGGTGGCGAGAGCCGGCTGGGGAAAAGAGATGGGGTATTTACAAATTGGGTAGTTTAGACCCAGGAAATCGTGAAGAGGCTTACGAAGTCTTCAAAGCTCAAACCGCGCTTGATAAGGCACAGCCAGGGACGACAGCCCGTCCGGGAGAAGAAAAGATCGCGCGAGTGCAAAAACAATGGTGGCAGTCGATATTAGACCGCTATTTCGCTTCTAACGCGCAGATGAAAACCTTCTTGGGTAACAGCGTTCCCGGTGGCTTCCTCGCCCAAGATGGCAACCGCATAGAGTTTTTCCAAAATGGCGGTTTGATTGTGCGTCCAAATGGGGATGTAACGATGGCGCCCATCGGCGCGTGGATCGCGGAAGAATATCGGCGGAAGGAAGTGCCGGAATTTCAGTGGGCGAAGGATCGCGGGGGAGATAACCGCTATTTTGAAGATACCATGCACAATCTTTTCGGTGATTTCAAAGCCGCGTGGAAGGGGATGTATGGCAAACCGGTCTCTGAGGAATTTTATCTTGTGTTAGGGGGCAAAGCCGCGACGTGTCAGATGTTCGAGTTCGCGATGATGATGCACAACCCGAACACGAACCAGTTCGAGCTAGTACAAGGGCGGCTATCAGAGATTTTCCTGAGCATGATAGAAGGGGGCGAAGGATTGGGGATCATCGGGCGTCTGGTTCAGCGCCAGACGACGCGCGCGGTGCGAGCGTTGGGTGAGGAACCCGAAGAACAACTCGAAGGCGCGCCTTTAGCGATACCGCGCAAAGCGGAAGTACCACAAGAAGAGGCGGTTGCTCCACTTGTGCCGAAAGCCCCAACGGTTGCCGCGCCATCTCCGGAGTTGCCCGGTGGTCGTATTACCCTACGCAATCGCGCCGATATACTCTCATCGCTGGAGGTCATAGCCAATTCGTTGCTAAGCGGGGCGATAGATATAGAGACCGCCGAGTCATTGGTAGAGATTTGTGTCGCGGCATTGGAAATTATGTAGGGTTTACAGAACTCTCCGATTTCCGAAGTCTATGCGCGGTCAGCCGTAAATCAACAAGAGCGCGGAGGGCAACTCCGCGCTCTTTTCGCGAGACTGAGATTATTCTAGCGTTTGATACTAGGGCTTTCTCATTGTCGCGGGGCAAGGTGACGGGCACTTGCGTAATACCGCCCTATATTCAAGATTCTCGCTAACCAAAGTTGTTTCCACCGCTAAACCGCGCGGTAAGTGCCAGGGCTGTTCAATTCTAAATTAGCGCGGTACACAGAAATCGGGTTTTGAAGAAAAAACCCGATTTCGTTCCGCGAAACCCGATTTTTTCTTCAAAATCGAGTAGTGGTTAAGTGGTAAGTGATAAGGACAAGTTGTACTCGGTAATAAACCATTTAGTGACGATATGGTGATACTTGTCCGCTTTAGAGAAAGACAAGGTTTTACGGACAAACCGGGCTAGGCGTTGGCGCAAGGTACAATACCACCGTTCCATATGCATCGTTTGCCCGCTGGCCTTATCTACACTACGATGCGTGGTGGCCGGCAGCACTTGCTGATATGCCGCGTAGAAATCACTAAACGTATGACCCCGTTGGTAAGCTACCGGAATCTTGTTCCACCACCGCACCCAAGTTTCGTAGCTGCGATCCCCGATGACGAACGCTACAATCTGGCGCGTCCGCCGGCAGATCGCGGTCCATAACCACCGCTCTTGACCTTTATGGCCTACGAATGACCCCAGTTCGTCTAGTTCTAAAATATCATCCGGCTGGGCGGGCACCACCGTATCGCGCAAGTCTGGTAACCAGCGCATTAGGTGCATCAACCAGCCACTCACCGTCTGCCGCGCCACGCCAAAAATGCGGTGTAAGCCGCGCAGGCTAGCGCGTTCCTGATAAGTCCGCAGAATAGTATCTTTTGTCTCAGGGGTATATCCGGGATCAGGTTCCAACACCCCATAGGCGTTACAATCGTGGCAGTGATATTGTTGATTACCACATTTGTTATGCCCATTTTTGACCATGTTAACGCTACCGCATTTTCGACATTTGTAGGTAATTATCTTTTGAATCATACTCTGAAGTATACTTCATCACTTACCATTTTACCACTACTGGTACCGCCTTAGTGTCCTTTATGGTTGAATAGTATTCATTTTAACTATCACTTACCATTTAACCACTACATGTTTTTTGTTGCCAGATATTCCTTGTGGTATACTTTACTGAAAAATCAAATGTCTTAGTAGTGGGAGTTACGCGAAAAGAGCTATTTTACCGCCGAGCCGCCGAGAACATGGAGGTGATCGCGTTCAGTACTAGTCAGTAGAGGTCATCCATCTTAACCTCTGCACTCTCTGCGGCTCGGCGGTGAACATTTAGCACGTAATTAGGTAAGTTCTAATGAACCAGTGCCAACGAGAAAGCGAGATACAAATTATGAGTGAAAAAAGTCCTATGGTAGTGCCGTTAAACATCGGCTATGTTAAAGTATTTTTGATTAAGGGCGAACGTCCGATATTGATCGACGCGGGCACCGCTAACAGCGCACCGAAGATTCTCAAACAACTTACTGCGCACGGCGTCGATCCCGCAGAGCTAGCGTTGATCATCATCACCCACACGCACACGGACCACATCGGCGGCTTGGCAGCGCTAAAGGAAAAAACTGGCGCGGCGGTCGCTGTACAGCGAGCAGAGGCTGACGCGTTGAGGCAGGGCGCAAACATGGAGTTGAAACCCACCGGCATTCTAACGCGTCTGCTCAGTATGATGATGTCCATATTCCCCAGCGCGCAAGGCGTGGAGCCGGACATCATCATCGAAGAGGAGTTAAACCTCGCGGAGTTTGGCGTACATGGTAAGGCAATTCACACCCCTGGTCACACTTTTGGCTCAGTTTCGGTAGTATTGGATAATGGCGAAGCGATCGTCGGCGACCTCATTATGAGCAACTTCATTCGCGGCAGCGAGCCGATGTGTCCCTTCTGGGCTAGTGATATGGCGAAGGTGAAAGAGAGCATCAAGCGTATCCTCTCCTTCGCGCCTGAGAAGATACACACATCTCATGGCGGGCCATTCACCCCGCAGGTGATACGGGATAAGTTCGGAGATGCTATTGAGGGAAATTAGCCGCGCACCGCTAGGGACTAGTTCAGTTAAATTGGATGTCAGTCCAAATGGCTCTAAGCCCCCGTCCGCGGGGGCGTTGAGCGCAAATTAGTTGCCATACCGCCCTCGCGGACGAGGGCTAGGAGCATGGCTAAAGAGAATCAAATCCAACTGAACACCGCTATGAATAAGGGAAAAATGACTATTACCACTAACGCGCACACACACCTCGAACTTACAGACCTGGCGCATCTCTGTCCTACCGAACCGCGAGATTTCGTCTCTTGGCTGCGTGGCGTGGCATGGAATTTCCCGCGTCTATCGACGGCGCAAATTCGCGCCAGCGTCGAACGCGGCATCGCCGAACTAGAGGCTTGCGGGACGACGCATGTGGGTGACATTAGCGCGAAATGGGAGAGTATAGAGCCTCTTCTGGCAAGCCATCTGCGCGGAGTGGTCTACTTGGAAGTGCTTGGATTGAATGAACATCGCGCCTTGCAGAGTTTAGAGCAAGCTAAAGCGAGAATTCGCGAGGCGCGCAAGCATCCTAACTACGGCGCGATACGCATTGGCTTGTCCCTACACGCGCCCTACTCATGCCATCCCGAATTGCTGCGTATCGGCGCGGAATGGTGTCGCGCGGCGGATGTCCCGCTCTGCATTCACGTCGCGGAATCGCCCGTGGAGACAGAATTGTTACTGCATGGTGATGTCTCCTCCGTCAGTAACCCTACGAAACTTTTGGCGAAACTGCTGGGCGCGTGGTTGTCGCCCGCGCCGCGAATGCGCCCCGTACCCTATCTCGCGTCGTTGGGTGTGCTCGACGCACAGCCGATGTTGGTTCACGCGGTGCAAGTCAACGATGAGGACATTCGCTTGATTGCCGACGCGGGCTGCGCCGTCGTCCACTGCCCGCGCTCGAACGCGAAACTTTCGTGCGGGCGAATGCCGTTGGAGCATTACCTCGCCGCGGGGGTGCGCGTCTATCTCGGTACCGACAGCCGCGCCAGCAGTCCCGATTTAGACATTCGCGCCGAAGCTAAGTTCGCCCAAAGTTTACACGCGGGCTTAGTCGACGCGGCGCGAGTGGAGGAATTGGTACATCAAGCGTTGTGATTTTGCCACTAATTGCACTAATTTTCACGAATTCTTATTACGCGGATTTATGAAGTAGGGCAGGTTTCTTACCTGCCATTGTTACTAAGATATAAAACGGCGGCGGGTCTTTGGGATTTCGGGGGGTCATAAGGAAAGATCTGCCACTAATTGCACGAATTTTCACTAATTTTCTGCTTATTCGTGTCAATTAGTGTAATTAGTGGCAAAAAATAAACCGCGTGTTAAACTGGCCCCGCGAAGTCCTAAAGAGCCACGGCGGCTAAGAAAGCCGTCCTACGCGGACATTTTTAGCCCCGGGGCAGTATTACCCAAAGCAAATGTTAGCTACCCTTTTCTCATATGAACGATAATAACACCTTGAAACTCGCGATATTCGACATTGATGGCACACTTCGCCGCGTGCGCGATCCGTGGTGTCATCTCCATGACCATTTGGGAGTGACAGACAAAGCGGACGGTTTCATCGAACTATGGGAGCGCAGCGAAATCACCTACGCCGATTGGGCGAAACTTGACGCGTCATTGTGGCGTGGTTTCAGCCGTGAAACAATCGTCGCGGCGCTGGAAACTAGCCCATTGCGCGGCGGGGCGCGGGAACTCGTCGGCTGGTTCACCGCGCGAGCGATTCCTTGTGTCGGTATCAGCACCGGCTTGTCTATCTTTAATGACATCACCGCGCGCGAACTGGGATTTGACGAGATAATCTGCAATGAGCTACATTTTGAGGCAGAACTTTGCAACGGCGCGGTTTCCATTCGCGTGCGCGAGGATAACAAAGCGGATATCATGGACGAAGTACTCAGCCGTTATTTTGCCACCGCGCCGCAGACCGTCGTTTTCGGAGACGGCTCGGCAGATATTCCGATGTTGGCTAAAGCCGGGCTGGGCATCGCGATTTGTCCGTATAAGGATAATGTACGAAATTGTACAAAGTATGTCATAGATGATGAACCAATTGACCGCGCCATCGCGCTTGTGGAAGAACACTTTGAAAACTCCGCGCCCGTGGTGTTCTCTGCGGTAAAATAATGTTGAACTTCCCTAAACAGTAACGAGGCTAGATAACTTATGAATGAACAAATCCTGATTGGCATAGATGTCGGCGGCACGTTCACCGACGCGGTCGCGGTGCGCGACGGCGCGGTAATCGCAACCGCGAAAGTCCCTACTGAACCGGGAAACCTCGCGCACTCGCTGCTCGGCGCGCTCGATGGTGTGCTGGCGAATGTGCAGCCGCAAAAGATAGCGCGCGTCAGCCTCAGCACTACGCTGATAACGAACCTGCTGGCGCAAAAACGCGCCCCCGAAGTCGCGACGCTGCTCATCCCCGGACCGGGGCGCGACGCGCGCAGTTACCACTTGCCCGGCAAATACTGGACGGTCGGCGGAGCGATAAACTTTCGCGGGCGCGAGGAGACGTCCATCAATCGCGCCGAAGTAATTGGTATATTGAGGGAAATTCACGGCGCGGGCTATCGTCATCTAGCTGTCGTGGGCAAATTTTCACCGCGTAATCCACACCATGAGGAGCAGATAACAGCATGGGCGCGAGAGATGGATGACAATTGGCATGTGCGCGCCGGGCACACCATTTCGGGAAAACTCAACTTCCCCCGCCGCGCCGCGGCGACCGCGCTCACGCTGGTAATCGAAGAACCTTACCGGCACTTCTTCAACCAATTACACGCCGCGTTCAGCGAGCGCGGTTTAACCTGCCCAATGGTGATTCTCAAGGCGGATGGCGGTACGCTGCCGTTAGACGCGGCGGAGCGCGAGCCGATACAGAGCATCTTTTCGGGGCCGGTGGCGAGCACGATGGGCGCGCTCGCGCTGCGTCCCGCGGAGAGCACCTCCGTAGTGGTGGATGTGGGAGGCAGCACCACCGACCTAGCTTTGATTCTCGATGGTGAACCGCTCTTCGCCTCGCGCGGTGCGTCTCTGGAGAAATATTACCTACCGACGCGGGCATTCGCCGTGCGCTCGCTGCCCGTCGGCGGCGACAGCACTATCGCGGTCGAAAATGGCGCGATTATTTTGCGAGAAACGCGCGCGGGCGTGGCGGCTTGTCTGGGCGGCTCGGAGCCGACATTAACCGACGCGCTGCGCGTACTAGGGCGCACGATGGTGGGCGATGAGCGAACAGCCCGTGCCGCGTTGGGAAAATTGGAGCAAGATGTAGAGGAAATCGCGACGCGTGTGGCGGAGATGGCGTTGGCGCGCATTGAGACAGGGATTGCGGAGATGTTTCGCGCCTGGCAGCGCGAGCCGATTTACCGCATTTGGGAACTGCGGCAACGCGGCAGGCGGCGCCCCGACACGGTTGTGGGCGTGGGCGCGGCAGCGGAGGCGGTCGTGCCCGCGCTGGCGGAGCGGCTGCGCGCTGAGGTGCGAATACCGCCCTACGCGCCAGTGGCGAACGCGCTCGGCGCGGCGGTGGCGCGCACTACGTACACCACCACGCTACACATCGACACCGAACACAACCGCTTGGAGATCGCGGAGGAGGGGATAAGCGAGGAACTGCCGCGCGGCAGCTATTCTCTTGCGGATGCCAAACGTATCGCCCGCGAGTGGATGGCGCGGCGCGGCGCGGCGTTGGGCTTGGCTGACCCCCTGGCGGATTGTGAGGAGGTGCTGGCGGAGCAGTTCAACGTGGTGGAGGGATGGTTTACTAAAGGGCGAATATTCGATGTGCAGTTGGCGCGGGGGTGTGGGCTGGTTGAGGAGTGGAAGCGCGAGGGCGCGGCGTGAGAGGCTTTTTCGAGCAGTGGTTAAATGGTAAGTGATA
>CAZSIG010000085.1:0-2173 GCA_964606195.1 uncultured Anaerolineales bacterium | reverse complement strand
TAAGGTGGCGTTGGCGCGAACTAGGGTTACTCGTATTGGCATTGCTCCCCGCGTACGTCGGTTTTTATACCTTAGCGCTAGTAGATCATGGATACGCCGCGTTCTATGATATACTACCACTGCTCCCCCTAACGACCGAAGCGCTTGCCGCGCACCTGGCACTAACTCTGGTGCCGGTTCTGTTTCCCCGCGTCCGCCGTAGCAATATTGAAGAGATTATATTCCCCCTGGTCGTAGCCCTGAACGGTTTGGGATTGCTCATGCTCCAACGCCTTGCCCCCAATTTTCTCAGGCGGCAGATCATCTGGACTTCGTTGGGCATCGGGGTGATGCTTTTGTTAGTACTCATCCCGCGCGATCTGCGGTGGCTGCGTCGTTATCGCTATACTTGGTTGCTGTTAGGCATGGCGCTGGTCATATTGACCGTGCTTTTTGGCGTACATCCAATGGGCGCGGGGGCGCGACTGTGGCTTGGCATAGGTGGATTCTATTTCCAATCATCTGAGTTACTCAAGATTTTGGTTATCGTCTTTCTCGCGGGTTATTTGGATGAAAAACGCGAGCTGCTCACGCACGATGTCTATCGCGTCGCGGGATTACGCGTCGCGCCTCTGCCCTATCTCGTTCCATTATTGATGATGTGGGGGTTCGCGGTGCTGTTACTCGTCTGGCAGCGCGATCTGGGCGCGGCGTTGCTCTTCTTCGTGGTGCTTCTCTCCATGTTATACGCCGCCAGTGGGCGCGGTCTGTACATCTGGCTTGGATTGGCGATGTTCATCGCCGCTGCTATCGTCGCGACATTTATTTTTCCTCATGTTGGTATGCGCGTTGCTATCTGGCGCGATCCGTGGCGGCAATCTATGGGCGACGCATATCAATTAGTGCAAGGATTATTGGCGGTGATTCGAGGAGGAGTGTTCGGGCAAGGTATAGGGTACAGCTATGCCGATTACGTGCCATTAGTGCATACTGACTTCATCTTCGTCGCGATCAGTGAAGAACTGGGACTAATGGGCATAATCGCAGTATTATTACTCTACATCTTGCTCATGCAACGCGGTTTTCATATCGCGCTCTACGCGCGCTCTGGCTTTAAGACACTCTTGTCAGTAGGTTTGACCAGCCTGCTCGCATGGCAAGCCTGGATCGTCGCGGCGGGTAACTTGAAACTAATCCCCCTGACCGGCGCGACTTTGCCATTCATCTCCTACGGTGGCAGTTCGTTGCTAACCAGCTACACCATGATCGGGCTTATACTTTTTATCTCCGCGAGTAACAATCGCGATGTAGTGTGCCACGGGCAAGTCGCATTGGGTCAAGTGCAGGCCGACGAGGTGTATGTCAAGATGCAAGGAGGGCGTAGATTCTCTCATTTTTGTCAAGTCACCGTGGTGCTATCCACGGTCGGGGGGGTAGCCCACGCGGCGTCGAACGGTTGTTCTGGGCGAAAAATCATCAAAGACCAGACCAAAATCTTCCGCGCGGCGGCGACTAAGGCTAGTTTCTTATTTAACAGGACTTACGCAAATTCACAATAATTTCACCGCAGAGAGCGCGGAGGACGCGGAGTTTTCTCAGGTGAACTTCGCGGGTGCGCGGCTCGTCAGAATAAAATCTCGCACCGCGTCTTTGTCCGGCTGAGTGCCCTGTAACAAATTTCTCAGATACAGCGCGCACATTTCGTCCTCGTCGGCGCGCTCCACCGCCCTTTTACCCATCGCGACGAGGGTGACTAAATCGGGCGCGGCGGCAAGTATCACCTCCGCGGTAGCGCGCGCGCCGACCAATGAGGCTACATAGATGTTACGCGCGTTCGCCGCGGCACATACTCCCGCCGTCCCCGCGCTGGTGGATTGTATTAACGTCTTGCCGTGCACGTCGGCTTGGGACAGCTCGTAGGGAGAATTGCCGAAATCGAACCGCGCTGGACGAATGCCGCTGGTCTCGCCCATGCAGTAATCACCGACGCCGCGCTCGCGTAACGCCAGCGCGCTATCGGGGTCGCCCACTAGAACAATTCGCGCCGCACCGCGCGACAGGGCAATCGCGGCAGTAGTGAAGGCGCGAAAAACGTCGATGATAACGACGGTGCCCGCAGCGCGGCGTGCCCCTTCTAGCAAACTCTCTATGCGAATTTCCATGTTACTCATTAGAGTTGTTCCCCAATAAGCTG
>CAZSIG010000084.1:0-10490 GCA_964606195.1 uncultured Anaerolineales bacterium | reverse complement strand
CTGTGAATTCATTCACTTGAATCAAGCCCAAAATCTGCGCGTACTCAAAATCATCCGCCAACCGCGCCAGCGTATCTGCCGCCACCGCGTCGTGGGCGCGTATGCGCTCGATAATTTCCCCAATCTGCCCAATCTGACTCCGAATCGTCGCTTGTTCCAATTCCGTTAACAACTCTGCGGGTAGCGCGGCAAACGTCTCGGATGTCAATTCAGTTTCTTGTGGTTCGCCAACTACCTCCGGCGCGGTATCCTCATAGACATATTGCACACCTAGATATTTGCTCATCAGCGCGAAAATGTCCGCCTCCTTGAACGGCTTGCGCAGGAAATCATCACACCCCGCCGCGAGCACCTCTTCGCGCTGTTCCTCGAACGCGCTGGCGGTCAGGGCGATGATGACCGTCTCCGCGCCCTCCGGCGTCGCTTTAATGCGCCGCGTCGCCTCGTAGCCATCCATCACCGGCATTCGCATATCCATCCAAATCAAGTGCGGCTGCCACGCGGCGCAAATCTCCACCGCCTCTTGCCCGTTCTCCGCTTCGCGTACCTCGAATCCCAATGGTTCCAGCAGTTTGACCAACAGCTTGCGGCTGGCAGCGACATCCTCTGTGATGAGCAGGCGATAAACCGGCTGCCCCGGGGCTAAACCCACCACGCGCCGCGTAGGTTGCGCGGTCTCGACCATAGTCGCCGCGATGAGTTCGACTGCTACATCGAATTGGAAGCTAGTCCCCACGCCCAACTCGCTACTCACGGTCAAATCGCCGCCCATCAACCGCACATATTGGCGGCTGATGGACATCCCCAAGCCGGTGCCCTTCTTGGAACGCTTGCCGCTCTCCGTTTGTACGAAGGCGTCGAAGACCGCGTCGAGTTCGTGCGGCGCGATGCCGACGCCGGTGTCGGTGACGGTAAACTGTAGCCGGATTTCCCCCTCACCCCCGGCCCCTTCGCGAAGCATACCCGAAGGGGTACTCCCCGCTGGGGAGAGGGGAGAAGCGCAATCTCCCTCTCCCCAATGGGGAGAGGGCCAGGGTGAGGGGATTACACGCAATGTCACATTACCCTCCTCCGTGAATTTCACCGCGTTGCCGAGCAGATTGATGAGCACCTGACGCAGCTTGCCCTGGTCGGCGCGAATGAACTGCGGCACCTCAGCGGCGCGGTCGAAAATGAGTTGCAGCCCTTGATTCTCGGCGCGCAGGCGGAACATCTCCTCCAAGCCGAGTAACATGCGGTGCAAGTCGAAATTCTCAGGTTGCAGCTCCACGCGCCCCGCTTCGATTTTGGAGAGTTCGAGCACGTCGTTGATGAGCGCGAGGAGATGCTCCCCGCTCCTGCCGATGGTGCCCAGATTTTCCATCTGTTCGTTCGTGAGATTGGGGTCGCGTGCCATCAGTTGGCTGAAGCCCAATATCGCGTTGAGCGGCGTGCGGAGTTCGTGACTCATGTTCGCCAAGAAGGTGCTCTTGGCGCGGTTCGCGGCTTCCGCTTTCTCCTTAGCCTCCGCCAATTGTTGAGTACGCTCCGTCACCTTTTGCTCCAAGTTATCGTACAGCGCGGCGTTCTCGATGGAAATCGCGGCTTGAGAGGACAACAAGTTCAACACTGCCAGCCTGTCCGGCGTGAACGCGGCGGTAGTCAGGTTATTTTCGAGGTACAAAATCCCCACCAGCCGCCCCTGATTTAACAACGGCGTACAAAGCACCGATTTGGGTTGTTTTTTGACGACATACGCATCGCGCGTGAATTCACCGGCGCGCGCCGCGTCAGCCAGCACCACACTCTCTTGCGTGCGCACCACGTAATTGACGATAGCGTTGGAGAGGTGCGGCGTTCCCGTGTCAGTAGGAGTCTTGATGGGCACCGCCTCGCGGTGTACGACCGCGGTCTCGGCGACTCTCCCCTCTGCCGCGATTACCCATTGCGCGGCGCGGGGCAGAATGAGCCAGCCTTGTTCCGCCCCCGCGTTCTCGATGACGATGTTCATCAACTGCGCCAGCAAGTTCTCCAGCATAATCTCGCCCGACAGCACCTGCGCGGCTTTGAGGATGCTGGCTAAATCGAGCGCGGTGGGTGGCTGAGAATCAGTACTTTTCAATGTCTTGGTCTTGGCGAGAGAATCGGTTTCCGCCGCGAGCAAAAATTCCGGATACTGCTGCTCCAGCGCGGCGACCTTCGCCTCCGCGCCCCAGCGTTGGTAGGCGTAGTGCGCCTCGCGCAGATAATGCCGCGCCAGCGCGGGCTGTTCGCGTCCCAGATAGAATCCCGCCGCTAGTTCGTAAGCTAGTGCTTCCTCGTGCAGATATTCGTGCTCGCGCGCCGCGGCTGCCGCTTGGTCGTAATACTCGCGGGCGTCCTTATCGTTACCCAAAACGCGGGCGCGTTCCGCCTCCACCAGATAATACTTGTGCGCATGATTCATCGGAGCATGGCGCGTCCACTTGCGCAGCTTTTTCTGATTAGCTGCGACCTCTTTGAGGAGGCGGCGGCGCTCCGCGGGCGCGGCGTCGGGATAGACTGCCAGGCGCGCCAGCGAGCCGTAGAAGTTGATTATCGAAACCTGTATCGCGCCGACGATGCTGTCTAAATACTGCTCCGCCTGCACCGCGTTTTCCACCGCCTGGGGATATGCTTGAAACAGATAGCATAGCATCAATTTGTAGTAATACAAAAAACACAATGAGTTTTGATTCTCCGTTTCCTCAAATCGCGCAAAGAGTTGTTCCTCATCGCCATATTCGCCGCGCAGATAATACGGGGGAACATCCGCTGTGGCGGCGGCGCGGTCGCGTAAGTTAGCAATCATCTGCCACAGCACGTCGGTCATTAAGGTAACGGCTTCCTGATTAAGCTGCGCGATAATCGGCAGATGTTGCGCTAAAGCGCGCTCCACTACGCTCAATTCCTTGCCCAAGCAATATAAATGGTCGATGTGGTTCGAGAGCATATACGTCGCGTATTCCCAATCCCCCATCTCCAAGCCGATTTGATACATCGCGGGATATACTTTCAAGATATTGTGAAACGGCTCTTTCCAATGAAGTACGAATTCATAGACCAAAAAGGAAGTCATCGCTTTAAGCTCGCGGGCATCGAATCGTTCTATCAAGGCTAACGCGAGTTGCCCGAAGCGATAACCGGTATCGATATCGTCCATCACGCCGCACAACATCAAGCCGTAAGTGGCGTATACCGGCGCGGTGAGTGCGGTGTTGCCGTACCGCACCGTTAGCTCGACCTCCTCGAACAGTAGTAGGGGAAGCAAATCGGGCGCGCCTAAATACGCGGCGGATGAGACCGTCGCTAAAATGCGCAGGGCAGCCAGCTTGAGCGGATCGGTCATCTCCGGCAGATCGAGTAATGACTCAGGGGTTTTTCCCAGCAAGAGCACTTTGGTTTTGATGAACCCCACGATGATATGCAACTGCGTAGGCTTGGCGGGCAGCCGCGCGCCCAGCAGGCGCAGCACCGGACGCGCCGTCGTGACCGCCTCCGGCAGGCGGTCTTGCGCGATGTACGCCTGAATCCTGATTTCGTAGGCGCGTACCTTATCCAACAGCGTCGCCGCGTGGTGCAAAATGGCATCGACCAGCCGCTCCATCTCCGCGTAATCGCCGTTGAGATATGCCGTCTCCGCCGCCTCCGCGTGCAGATTCAACGTCAGGTCATACACCGCTTCCCACGCGTTCGGCGGCAGGAAACGCTGCCCGGCGTGTAAATATTTCGCCGCTGCGCGATACGCGGTCGCGGCTTTGGCTTTGCGCCCCGCCTGCAGATTTAGGGCAGCCACGCACTCGCGCTCCGACGGCGCGCTAATGAGCGCGTCACCGTTATTGAAGTAGTCGACTAAATCGAACAACCGCTCCGCGACCTCCGCTTCGGACATATCGGCGAGCCACAGTCGCCCTATTTTCAAGCCGATACTGTAGCGCTCCTCATCGCGCATCAAAGAGTGAATAGCCTGCCGCAATCGCGTGTGCGTGAACTTGAAGTGAATCGGCGCATCGGGCAAATCGGCAAATGGCAAATCGGCAAATTCACAATTTCGCAAATCGTCTTGCGCGCTTGCCGATTTGCCCATTTGCCCATCTGCTGATTTGTCCAGGGGCACAACTAATTCGGTGGTAATCGCGTGCCAGAGTCCGTCCAGCGCGGCGGAGGGGGTTTGTTCGCTGATGGCGGCTAGGGTTTGCAAGTCGAATTGGTCGCCGATGCACGCGGCGAACTGCAACGCCCGCTGCGTCGCGGGCGGCAGCGCGCCGATTTTGTTCGCCAACAGTTCCACCACATTAGCGGTGACGTCCATTTTCGCTATCGCGGTGGTGTCCCACTGCCACCGCCGCGCCTCGTGGTCGAAGCTTAAATGTCCTTCGTCATACAATGATTGTAGGAGTTGCTTGACGAAGAAAGGATTACCGCGCGTCTTGGTGTATACTAAGCCGGTCAGCTCGGCGAGACCGGGCAGGTTCTCCGCCCTGTCCAGCGTATCCATCAGCAGCGCGTGTATGTCTGCCTGCTGTAGCGGTGGTAGGGTTATTTCACTGACGCGCGGTGCGGCGCGCATCTGCCGCAGCGGGTGCGCGGCGTCGACCTCGCTATCCCGATACGCGGCGATAATCAGCAGGTGTTTATTCTGAGTCAGTAATAATTTCAACAAATCCAAACTCGCGGCGTCTGCCCATTGGCAATCGTCGATGAAGAGCACCAACGGATGCTCCGGCTGTGCCAGCGATTGCATGAAGTTCTCGAAAACCAGATTGAAGCGATTGCGCGCCTCACGCGCCCCCAAATCGGGGACGGGGGGCGGCACGCCGATGATGTGCGTCAGATTGGGCAAGACATCCGCTATGATCTGCCCGTTGTCTCCCACCGCTTGCAATATCCACTCGCGCCACGCGGCTACCTGCGCGGGCGATTCGGCGAGCAGTTGGCGGATGAGGTCGTTCAACGCTTCGATGATGGCGCTGTAGGGCACCTCGCGATGGAACTGGTCGAACTTACCCTGCGCGAAGTAGCCACGCGGGGGACGCAGCTCCTGCGCTATCGCGGTTTTGCCGACACCGGGCGCGCCGGTGATGAGCACCAATTCCGCTGTCCCCTTCGCGACGCGCGCCCCCGCCGCGTGTAACAGTTCGAGTTCGCGCGTCCTGCCGTACAACTTCTGGGGAATGGTGAATTTGTCGGAGAAATCGCGCTGCCCCACTTGAAAACCTAATAGGTCACCTAGCTCAGCCTGATGTTCCAAACACCATTCCAAATCGGCGCGCAGCCCGAACGCCGATTGATACCGCTCCTCCGCGTTCTTCGCCATCAATTTTAGAATAATGGCGGATACCGCGGCGGGAATATCCGGTTTAATCGCGTACAGCGGCGTGGGGGCGCGGGCGATGTGCGCGTGTATGAGTTCCAACGGCTCTGTCGCCGCGTAAGGCAACCGTCCCGTCAACAATTCGTAGAAGGTGACGCCCAGCGAATAAAAATCGGTACGGTAATCTATGGTGCGGTTCATGCGCCCCGTTTGTTCGGGCGAGATATACGCCAACGTCCCCTGCACCGCGTTGGGGCTGGAGATGGTTTGCTTTTCCTGCGATAGCGCCGTGGAGATGCCGAAGTCGATGATTTTCACCTGTCCGGTGGTCGGATTGAGGAGAATGTTGGAGGGGTTAATGTCCTTGTGAATGATGTGCTGTTGGTGAATCTGTTCTAGGGTCGCGGTTATCTTCAGGGCTAAGGTCAAAAAGTCGGGCAGCGCCAACGTGCCCGCCAGTTCCAAGCGCGCTAAAGATTCCGCGCCGAAATCCTCCAAGACCATCACCCAGCGGTTTTGACACTTCTCCAGCGCGTAGACCTCAATCACGCCCGGCAAGTCGATGGCGCGCGTCATTTCGTATTCGCGCCGAAACCAGGCAATGCGTTCTGGCGCGGGATATTCCTCCTTGAGCACTTTGAGGATGACGGGCTGCCCGTCCGCGCCGCGCCTGCCGCGATAGATTTGAGAGTAGTTACTTTCGTATAGTTTTTCGCTGATTTCGTACCCCGGTATATTTAGCATAGTTCGCTTCCCCCTGTTCTTTTAGTAGGGCTTTCTCATTATTGCCGAACCTCCCGCAGGTTTGG
Organism: uncultured Anaerolineales bacterium; assembly: GCA_964606195.1. Classification (GTDB taxonomy): domain Bacteria; phylum Chloroflexota; class Anaerolineae; order CAZSIG01; family CAZSIG01; genus CAZSIG01. Next base: position 4,370 of record CAZSIG010000084.1, on the reverse strand, counting down.
ACAAAAAGGCGGTGCTCCAGCGCGTTTACGTCTGTAGAACAATATATTTTATCCGGAAACTCAAACCTGCGGGAGGTCTTTGCCGCGCCGTTTATACTTTTTTACGCTATAGGACTTACGCAAAATCGCACTACAATTTACCGCAGAGAACATCCCCGTGCGGGGATAAACGACGGACGCGGAGAGTAGCCGGAAAGGTTTTTTGTATCTATCATACACGTTCATAAGTGTTCATTACAGGTCATATTTGCGGCGCGATAAGAAATTACCTAGAAAACTCTGCGCTCTCCGCGTGCTCGGCGGTAAGATTATTCTGAACTTGCGTAAGTCCTACGCTATAATTGTTACTTGTTGATTAGGATGAATAAAATTGACGAAAAAACGAGACCCTTCGCTGCGCTCAGGGTGACATCTTATCCACACCGCGCGGCTTTGAGAAAACTCTATCCCCCTATTCCCCGAATCGCTGCCATAATCTTACCATAATCGAACCCCTCCGCCAATCGTGCCAGCGCGTCCGCCGTGTCTTCGTCATACTTGCGTACCCGCTCAACCATCTTCTCAATCACATCAGTGTGCGCCCGAATCGCCGCGTATTCCAACTCCGCCAATAATTCTGCCGGCAGCGCGGCGAGCATCTCCGGCGTCAGCTCGCGCGCCGGTGGCTCGCTGACAGGCGGCGGCGCGGTATCCTCGTAGACATACTGTACCCCCAGATGTTCGCTCATCAGCGCGAAAATGTCCGCCTCTTTGAACGGCTTGCTCAGAAAATCGTCGCAGCCGATCTCCAACGCGCGGGCGCGCTCCTCCTCGAAGGCGTTGGCGGTCAGGGCGATGATGATGGGGGACTCACTCTGACTAGCGGTCTTGATATGCCGCGTCGCCGCGTAGCCATCCAGCACCGGCATTCGAATATCCATCCAAATCAGGTGCGGTTGCCACTTTTCCCAAAGCTCAATCGCCTCTTGGCCATCGACCGCCTCTCGCACCGCGAAGCCCAGCGGGCGCAGCAAATCGACTAACACGCGGCGGTTCTCGGCGCGGTCTTCCACTATGAGGAGGCGATAGTGCGGCTGCCCCGCTGCCAAGCCGATGACGCGGCGCGCCAGTTGGGCGGGCTGCACATCCTGCGCGGTGACAATCTCCACCGGCAAGGAAAAATAAAAACTGCTCCCCGCGCCCAATTCGCTAACGACCGTCATCTCGCCCTTCATCAACTGCACCAGTTTGTAGCTGATGGACAATCCTAGCCCGACGCCCTCTCGCGTATCCAGCCCGCTGGTCGTTTGCACGAAAGGCTCAAATAGTTGGTCCAATTCACTCGCCGCGATGCCGATGCCGGTGTCAATAACAGTAAACTGTAGCCAGATTCCCCCCTCACCCCTGCCCTCTCCCCATTGGGGCGAGGGAGATTGTGCCCCCTCACCCCTGCCCTCTCCCCATTGGGGCGAGGGAGACCGCCGTAGAGTCGTAGGGCGGCTTTCCATAGCCGCCGTATCGGTGCTAGTATCATCGCCAGCAAAGGAAGCGGCAGGTAGGGAAACCTGCCCTACATGCAACTGCCGTCTACAGTCAACGCGCAAGGTCACACTACCTTTCTCCGTAAACTTCACCGCGTTGCCGAGTAGGTTGATGAGCACTTGGCGCAACTTGCCCTGGTCGGCGCAAATGTACTGCGGCACGTGCGCGGCGCGGTTGAAGGTGAGACTCAAGCCCTTCTGCTGAGCGCGCAGGCGAAACATCTCCTCTAACCCCAGCAACATATTATACAGGTCGAAGTTCTCCGGCTGTAGCTCCGCGCGCCCCGCTTCGATTTTGGATAGCGCCAAGATGTCGTTAATGAGCGCGAGGAGATGTTCTCCGCTGCGCCCGACCGTCGCCAGATTCCTTTGATGTTCTGGCGGTATCTGCGCGTCGCGCTGCATCAACTGCGTGAAGCCGAGAATGGCGTTTAAGGGCGTACGCAGTTCGTGGCTCATGTTCGCCAAAAAGGTACTCTTGGCGCGGTTCGCGGCTTCGGCGGCTTCTTTGGCATGACGAAGCGCATCTTCAGTTTGTTTCTGTCTGGTAATGTCGCGGGCTACGGTAAAGATGACCTTCTTTTCGGGGAGTGGGAAAGAGTTCCACGATATCCAACGATAATTGCCATCTTTGCACAAATATCGATTTTGAAAATCGTACGCGGGCTCACCAGTCATAAGCTGTTTTCCAATCTGAATCGTCGCAGCGCGGTCGTCGGGATGTACGAAATCGAGCCAGGGACGCGATAGTATCTCCTCATCCGCCCATCCGAGAGTCGCGCTCCACGCGGGGTTAATCTGCTTGAAATAGCCGTCAAACCCCGCGATGCAGAGCATATCCATAGACAGATTAAAGAGCAGGGCGCGCTCATCCTCGGCGCGTTTGCGGTCAGTGATTTCCAGCGCGGTGCCGATTAGCCGATACACTGTCCCATTTTGATCCAGCAACGGCACTATGCTGCTGAGCCACCACCGCTCCGCGCCATCGACCACCGCGGAGTGCTCTACTCGAACCTGTTGTTTACTGTACGCGCAATCGTCGTAGAGCTTTATCACGAAGTCTATGAGTTCTTCATCATATCTCTCCGATAATTCCTGTGGCGTTCGCCCCGCAATCCACTTTGCCTCCATGCCGAATAGCCGCTCGTGCATGGGATTGACTCCGACATAGACGTAATATCCGGGCGCGGCGACATCGACCACGAAGACTGCTATCTCGCTGTTATCATAGATAGTTCGCAAAAACTCCTCGCGCTCCCGTAATTCCGCCTGTTTCTCGCGCAGTTCTGCCGTTCGCAGTTTTACTTTGTACTCTAGCAAGTCAAAGGCTTCGCGCAACTGCTGCGCCATGCTGTTGAACGATTTGGCGAGTTCCCCCAATTCCCCGGCGCGGTCGATTTCCACGCGCTGCGTCCAATCGCCCGCCGCCAGCGCTTTGGCAGAATCGTTCAGAATCAGAATCGGGCGAGTTATCCACCGCGCCATCAGCACGCTGATAGCGAACGCCGCGAGTACTGCTAGCGCGCTAAGCGCGACGGTGTTACGAACGTTGGCATCGACGCCCTGCATGAAATCGGTACTAGGCATTCCGATTACGAGTATCCAATCCACACCATGGGCATCGCGCAAGCTCGCGGCGTGCAGAAAATATGACTGCCCGCTGATCTCTAATCGCGTTTGATAATGTTCGGGCAACTGCTGTAAATCGCCAAACTGTGCGATCAGATGCGCCGCGGCGCGGCGTACAAAAGGCGTAATGCTCTCCGCCGCCGCGAACCGCACAAATTCGGCGTTCTCCACATCTTGGCGCACCGGTTTCTCGCCCGTCGAGGAAGCCACTAACATTCCGGTACGTTCCATGAGAAACATCTCGCTCGTCTGGCTCACGTGCAATTCCCGCAGAAAGTCGCCGATAGTACCCAACGTCAACGCCGATTGCTGCACGCCGAGTAACGCGCCGCGCTCGTCGTAGATGGGAAGCACCGCGGTAAGCCCGATGTCGGTTTTGGCAGCCCAGACGTAGATGGAGCTCCAGGCGGCTTGTCCCGCTGCCGCGCCGGTTTGATACCAGGGGCGCGCTCGCGCGTCGTAATCGGGAACTTCCGATTCTATTTGGGTGACTTGACCTTGAACATTAAGGATAGAAGTACGATAAAAGCCATCGTTATCGCGCAAGCCGCTGGCATAAACACCGCCTTCCCGCCGCCCGACGCCGACGAAATTCCCCTGCTCCTCTATTCCGACCGCGACGGTTTCTATGGAGTTAAAGGCACGCAGTTGCCGCAAGTATTCGGCGCGCAGTGCCTCTAAGTCCGTTTGTAGCTCAGGGTGGGCGCGCAGTTGCGCCGCGTTAAGTCGATTGAGCATGTGTGGCATGGCGAAATAATCAGTGAGCTTCGCCTCCACATCGCGCAACATTTGCTTTTGTAGCTGGGCTACCACGTCAGTGACTGCGCGCTGCCCGTTGCGAAACGAGAGGTAGCCGATTACCCCCGCGGTGGCGGTGATTAGTATGACGAAGGACGCGAGCAGGACTACGCGTAAGGGGAGTATACTCAATAATTGCGCTATTTTTCGGTTTATGGGTTTTATTAGAGTCATACGTGCTCCTTTCGGTTGAAGGCTATCAGCTTAAGTCGCGGTTTAAGGTGACGGGCACTTGCGCAATGCCGCCCTATACTCAAGACAAGCTTCAGACAAAGTTGTTACAACAATCAAGCCGCGTTCTAAGTGCCCGTCGCCTGATTTTGAGAAGGCCCTACATACTATTTGGAATGGTGCGTAAATAACTTGGGCGTTTGGCGCGGTCAGCGCAGGCGTAAAGCCTGCGGCTACATTGTAGGCGCACCC
>CAZSIG010000083.1:8998-10527 GCA_964606195.1 uncultured Anaerolineales bacterium | reverse complement strand
GGGCTATCCTCCGCGCGGTTCACTCCCATCTCTAGCAAGGCATCCCCCGCCCACCACGCGGCGCGCCAAGCAGCTTCGGTATCTTCCACCTGTGGTGGGCACAATCCCCCGACGATGAGCAGCGGCTTCTCGTAGTCATCCTCCATCACGTAGACCTGATGCCCGACCGCCAGCAGAATGACCTCGCGCCAATTCGCCCCGCGCCGCGCTAGTTCGGCGGTTCTCTGGCTCAAGTTTGGCTGCCGCGCCAGATACGCCCCCGCCAGATACTCCTGAAAGGTGCGGTGCGGAAAGCCGAAACTATGCGGTTCGTACTCCAGCAGCAGCCCCGCCCGCGTCGTCATCACCTCCACGACGCGCCGCGCCCAGACTAAACTCTCATTCGGATGCAGTGCCGCCAGCTCTCGCTCCAGACTCGCCGCACTGATATAGGCGATGTCATCCTGCGCTGCATTCGGCTTCAACTCCTCGTGTACCTGAAAAGCCAATTTCCGCAGCGTGCGCCGTAGGTCGAGGTCGCCGCGCCCTGCCTCTTGCAGCAGGTGGCTCAACGTCGCGTCTCCCTTTCCCACCTGTTCCCACCGCCAGAGCAGGATTTCGATGGTCTCCTCGTAGAGTTGCGCCCGCGCCTCCGGCAGCCGCCCCTTGTCGGCGTGCACCACCGCCATCGTCGTCAGGAGCAGCGGATTGGGCGCCAGCCGCCACATATCGGGCAGCCGCACCGCGTCCTTCAGCTTTTGCGTCAGCTTTTCTACATCCTCCGCCCGCGCCGCGCCGATGCCCGCCAGTTCCGCGTACCACGCTTCGATGAAGCTGTCGATGCGCTCCTCGTCAAAGGGGGCTAACTCGTACTGCTCGAAATCGCGTAGTTGCAAATCTTCCTCTCGATATGAGAGCACGCGGCAGGTCGCCAGATAGCGATTATTCCGGTCACGGGCTTCCTTGTGATAGCGTTTAATAAACGCGGCTACGGCGTCGCGCACGAAGGCGCGCTGCGCGGTGGTGGTCACTTCGTCCAAGCCGTCCAGCAGCACCAGCGCCTCGCCGCGCTCCAGCACATCGTGAACGTGCTCGGCGGCAAACTCTAGATTCTTCTTTTGTAGGCACGAGACGATGAAGTTCCACAAATGCTCCGGTTCGGCGCGGGCGGGGAGTTCGGCGGGCAGCTCGCGCGCGAAGTCGCGCAGGGTGACGAGAATCGGCAGCGTATCCACTTCAGTTTCCCACCAGTCGGGTAGCCTATCGAGCCAGCCCTCGTCCGGTTCCAGGCTGTGCCGCGCCAGACAATACGCCAGATGACGCACGAAGGTGGTCTTGCCGCCGCCGGGGTCGCCGGTCAGCACCACGCGGGAATTGTAAATGACCGCTTTCAACGCGCTTCTCCGAGACTTGGTAGCGAGTTGGACGTATACGTGCGCCAGTTCCATCTGTCGGCGTCCCCTGTTGGGGTCGCCCGCGCCCTGCGCCACGCCGCGCAGGGGTAGGTGGCAGCATTCATTCGCCAAGACGCGGCGGTAAACCGCCAGAGC
>CAZSIG010000083.1:4403-8898 GCA_964606195.1 uncultured Anaerolineales bacterium | reverse complement strand
CACCACCCCTCAACGCAAATTATAACACGAGATAAAAGAACCATCAAAATGTCAGCAGTTTCAACAGAGCCACATGTTATCGAGTACACTCCGTAGGGGCACAGCGCGCTGTGCCCTTTTTCGCGGGGTACTAATGCCATCTGACCCCCGCGCTGCGCGCTAGAAGCTTGATGATCTTCCGTTCGTTAAAACACCGCGATTCATAAACAAGACCCTAGAGGTTTCGCAAACCTTTAGGGTCTTGTTTGTTTATACGAAAATTCAACTAATTATGGGAACGATTTCGCGCCTTTGTGTTAATACTCAGCGGGCAAGCCCTCCAACTCCGCGTAGCTGAAAACGGGGCCGTCCTTGCAGACATAGTAGGGACCGACATTACACCGTCCACACTTGCCCAACCCGCACTTCATGCGGCGCTCCAACGAGAGGTATATCTGCTCCGGCGCGAATTTGAGGGCGACCATGCGCGGCATCGTGAAGCGAATCATCACCGGTGGCCCGCAGATAATCGCGTAAGAACCATTCGCGCTCGGCGCGACTCTCTCCAATACATCCGGTACAAAGCCGACGTGCTTTTCCCAGCCGGGAAACTCGCGGTCTACGGTCAGGTGTACCTCGATATCATCGCGTTTTTCCCACGCCGCGAGATCATCTTTGTATAATAATAAGCCCGGCGTCCGCGCCCCATAGATTACGGTGATTTTGCCGAACTTGGCGCGATTGTCGGGGTGTAGGGCGTAGACAATGAGGGCGCGCAGCGTCGTGAAGGCGAAGCCGCCGCCGATGATGACCAAATCGTGTCCCGCGAAAACGTCCAACGGCCAGCCGTTGCCCATCGGACCGCGCATTCCTAGCGTGTCGCCCGCGCACATTCGATGCAGTTCTTTGGTCATCACCCCCGCCTTGTTGACGGTGAAGCGCACGAAGTCTTGCTCGGTGGACGACGACGCGACGCCAAATGGGGCTTCGCCTTTGCCGAAGACCGAAATCTCGCAGAACTGTCCGACGTTGAACTTGGAAAAGAAAGCCTCTTTCTCCGCGAGGTTCTGGAAGGTCAAATCGAAGGTCATCAGCATATCATCGTCAGTTTCCATTTCCGCGCGGTCTATGTTCATTAAGTATGGTAAATATGGATTCTGTTCATTCATAAAATTCACCTCGAAGAAGTAAAGCGTGAAACGTGATGCGTGATTTACGTTTTACGCGTAATTCATTAAGTAGTGGTTAATCAGTACAATTTAACCACTAAGCGCACAAAGGACACTAAGATTGTTCTTATTTCGAATGGTAACTTGTGACCGCGTATAAATTTTATTGAGCAAAAAACGCTTAGTGCTCTTGGTGTCCTTGGTGGTTAATTAATTGTGTTGCTTTTCCTTATCACTTACATTTTTGCCACTACTATCCATTATATTCGCGACAACCTCGCGAATATCCAGGTTGACCGGGCACTCCGTCACGCAGCGCCCACAGCCGACACATGAAGGTACGCCATAGAGGTCAATGTGATATTTGAATTTGTGCATGGCGCGTTGTCGCCAGCGCTCGCGCTGGGTGGGACGCGGGTTATGCCCCGATGCTTCCAGAGAGTACAGCGGGAACATGCAGGAGTCCCAGTTACGCACGCGCTGCCCCTGATTGCCCACCGCCTCGTCCACGATGTCGAAGCAGTAGCAGGTCGGGCATAGGTAAGTGCATACGCCGCAGCCCAAGCACTTTTCGTGCACGCTGTCCCAAAATGGACTCTCGTACATCGTGCCCAGCTTGTCCGCGATGCCGCTGATGTCGATGGGCGGAGACATTGCCGCTTTCGCGTCCTGCGCGACTTTTCGCGCCTTCTTCTCATCGGCGGCTTTCGCGGCGGCAAGACTCAATTTCTGCAACAATTCTTCGCCCTTATCCGTAACCGCGTCCGCCAAATACGCGTCGCCGATGTCGGTCAACAATATATCTACACCTTCGCGCCCGAATGGGTGTCCACCTACGGTCGTGCAGAAGCACGCGTGAGCCGGCGCGGCACAACCGAGTGCGATAATCGTGGTATTGTCGCGGTGATTGATGTAGTAAGGGTCGGGATAATCCCCTGTCTTGAAGACGTAATCGAGCAGCGTCAGCGCCCGCGCGTCGCAGGGATGCAGGCCCAACACGACGCGGGGCGGTTCCTCAGCCATCGGCACGTCCAACTCCACTTCCCCATCTTGAGTCTGAAATCGGAGCAGGACTTCCGATTGCGGCATGAATAGACGATACGCGCCCTGCCGCGATTGCTGGTAATCCCATACTATTTCAGCAGGGTCCGCGATTTCGTCGAACAAGACAAAATCGTTCTCGCGCACCGGCGCATATACCGCGTGTTCTGCCAACAAACTTTTTACAAATCCGTCAATATCTTTCTTCGCAATTTTATACATACTCGCTCTCCATGTGATACTTGAAACGTAAAACGTGATGCGTAAACCATAAGATGTAACCCGCGTAGCTTCATAAACTTCACCCTTCACGTTTTATTTATGATTTGCTAGGGATGTATCGCGCTATCTTGCTTGCCAAATTAGCTAATGGCAGAGATTGCAGCCATACCTTACCTGGACCGCGCAGGGTAGCCAGAAAAAGCCCTTCGCCGCCGAACAGGATATTGGTGACGCCCTTGAGCATTTGAATGTCATAATCGACAGTCGGCTCGTATAACGCGATATGTCCGGGGTCAACTTTCATCACCTGCCCTTCCTTGAGCGTATATTCGCGCACTTCCCCCGCGATTTCCAAGAAAGCCACACCTGGCCCGGTTATCTTTTGCAGGACAAATCCTTCACCGCCGAAGAACCCCGCGCCCAATCGTTTGCGAAAGTGCATTTCCAAATTGACCGAATCCGCCGCGCACATGAACGCGTCCTTTTGGCAAATCAAACTTTCGCTAGCTTCCAATTCAAACGGGAGAACCTTGCCCGGCGTCTCCGGAGTGAAAACTACGATGCCCGTGCCCTTGACACAGCTATACGTAGTCATAAAGAGCGACTCGCCCGCGAGGCTGCGTCCCAGCCCTTTGAGGAAGCCACCATGTGTATCGGTCTTCATCTCGATATTCCCAGCCATCCATGCCATGCCACCAGATTCGGTGTATACAGCTTCGCCCTCTTCTAGTTTGATATCCAACATCTGCATGACCGTTCCGCTAATCACATATTCCATAATTATCTCCTTTAGCTAAATTCGTTTTGACTCACGCATACTCTCTCGTTCCCGCGTCCGCTCTGCCGCGAAAGCCGAATGCGCGGGTAGAACTACACGTACATAATTCTCACCGAATTCAAAACGCGGTTCAGGTGAACCGTTGGTGCGCAACCAGTGATATATATTCGGTATACCAATGCCCCACTTTTCCACGTATCCTAAAGTTTTTAGCATAGTCGCCAGATTGGGATTACGAAAATCGCTCAACCCAGTACCGAAGTTTTGTGCATTAACTACTCCGAATAATCCCCCCGGATTTACAATCTCCAGATGGTCATCAAACATCGCAACAGTGATACCCCGATACGCGGTTTCATAATCACGGTGAATCACGGCATTGGCAATCGCTTCCCTAATCGCGGGTAACGGATACTCATATATGTCAGTCCGCGTCACAGAGTGTATGGGTAATTGATGTATACTGCGTGTATGCAATTCTATCGAGGCTAGAGCGCGGTCAATCAACTCATCTACAGCGCCGCGCAACTCTTTCTGGTCACGCAGCGGAGCAGTCCTATCCATTCCGGCAAAACGAGCGAAGGAAATGCCGCTGTAAGATAGAAACTCCTGTGGGGATAGCCCCAATACTAACAGCGTAGCCACAGTGGGGACTAAACCTGCCGCGTCAGGTAGTAATAACCGCAGATGTTCCGCCTGCTGTTCCGGCGTCCGTCCGTTTAACGCGATAGCCTCCGGGGATTGCACGGCGGGCAAGTAGACTTCGCGAAACTTGGCCCAATTGATGTCACTGCTTCGTGCTTCGCGCACGGGAGTCAAGTCGTAAGGATACCGCCCGCTAAGACGTACAATTTCAAATTCCTGCGCCGGAGTCGCTTTGACCGTCTCACTGCCTACGCGAATGTAGCATATATTATTGGCGCGGTGTGGGCGGCGCGGGCTGGTTGATACATCAGCAACTACGATGTTCTTGTCAGCAACTTTAATCGTGTATACCTGCGGATATATGGGCGGCATAGTCGCGCCATCGCGACAGATTCCGCTCACGCGGCGTTGAATCGCATCGGCATCATCGCAGCCACTGATTTTACCCTCGTCTGTCACGCCAATGACCAGCGTTCCGCCTCCTACTCCTTGATAATCATTAGCGAATGCCACCAACGTTCGGCGCGCCGCGTCTGTACTAAACTCCCGTTTAGCCTCAAAATTGACGGTTTCTCCCTTGGCTACAAGCGCACGCAATGATTGCTCATCCAACATGGTTATTCCCTCTAAACTCAGGATGAAACTCATCGTACCGCCGCGA
>CAZSIG010000083.1:0-4303 GCA_964606195.1 uncultured Anaerolineales bacterium | reverse complement strand
CCAACCTTGGCGCGGGCGAACTCTTGCAATAAATCCATATCAAGGTCATCCCGCGTAGCGTTGGCAACTACCGAAAGGTCAAAATCAATCATTTTCTCAAACTGGGGCATCGAATTACTTCCATATGATTTACACAGAGAGGATTGTTTTACCACAGAGACGCAGAGAACGCGGAGTTGTCATAGGAATTCGCAAGGGTAGCTTAACACGCGGTTCATTTCTTGCTACTAATTGCACTAATTAACGCGAATAAGCGAAAAATCAGTGAAAATTCGTGCAATTAGTGGTGGATTTTTCCTCGTGCTCCTCCCCGAAGTCCCCTGCCACTTAAGTAGTCACCTACTCCACATCAACTTCCGGGTCAAACGTCGCCAGCGGCAGCGGCGTCTCCACGCTCAAGCCGGTCTCAAAGTCATATAATTCGCGCATATCCATGTTCTGCTTACGCAGCAGATACAACAGCGGAATCTCCATCGGACAAGCTCGCTCGCACGCGCCGCACTCCACACAACGTCCCGCCTGATGATAAACCCGTCCCAACTGCCACAACTGCACCGCGGACGAATCCAGCACGCCCGTCGAAATCCAGCGCGGCGTGGCGTGGTCTACGAAACACTCAGTACAATAGCACATCGGGCAAGCCTCGCGGCAGGCATAGCAGCGAATACACCGCGCCATCTCCCGCTCGTAATACGCCCAACGTTCCGCCGCGGGGCGCGCCGCCATCTCCTTCACATCCGCGTAATCATCTGGCGCCGGCGCGGGCAGTTCTTCTCCGATTAACACATCGTACACCGGTGGATTGGGATGGGCGCAGTGCTGACAAGAAAGATGTAGATATTCAGCGCGCGGCAGCTTCTGCTTGAACCCCGCGCCCTTGACGACTAGTTCATCGCCGTTCTCCGCGATACTCGCGATTTCACCCGGCGCGGCGCGGGCGATCTCGCGGACGTTCAACATGCCCGTGCAAGGCACGCCGATGATATACAACTTATCGCGCTCAAGCTGGTGCTCGACTACCAACTGTACCACCGCGCGCGCGTCGCAGCCCTTGGCGACGATGCCGACCTTTTTATCGCGATGCGCAATTAAAAACCGTGCTAGATTGTTGCTGCAAAACGGTCCCCAAACCAACTTATCCACATTCGCCGCGTCGCGCACAAAAACCGGAGTTGCCTTGAACGGCACAGTACCATTTTCAAAACCGATGACTAAATCGACGATATTCTCTTGTAGTAACCGCCGCGCCTCTGTTCTTATTTGTTGTTCCATGCTCATAATCGTACTCTACTCCTTCGCTATGCCGGTAGCGTCTGGCTCATCACCATCACTTTCGCGGGTCCCAACGCGGTTATTTCCTGTGCCGCTCGTGTGATTTCTCGCTGGTATACCCCGCGGTCCGCCGCGCCTGCCCAAACGAACCTGACGCGCTCTTTTTCGATGCCCACGAAGTCTAACAACCGCTGCAATTCCGCCAATCTGCGGCGTCCTAGATAATTGCCCTGTTTGTAATGACATTCATCGCTGTGACACCCGATGACTATCACGCCATCCGCGCCGCGTTGCAGCGCAGTCATCACGAACAAGGGGTTAATTCTGCCCGCGCAGAGTATATTGATAACGCGCGTATTCTCCCCGCATTCGCCCTGAATGCACCGCTGAATCTCGGCGCGGTCTTGAGGCGCATACATCGACCAATTACATACGAACACTGTGAATCTCGGTTTCCAAGTATTATCGTTCACTATGATTATCTCCTAATGAGTAACGAGTAACATCACGCTGACAAATTAGTACTCTTCACTCTTTACGTTTCACGTTTTACTCTTTACGCCGCGTAACTCGCGCTGAATACTGGAATCTGCTCGAAAATCGTTTCATCGGAATACGCATCCTCTTCCAAGTCGATGGACGCGGAGCGACAAGCCGCGGCGCACAAGCCGCATCCCTGACATTTGAAGCGGTCTATTTGCGAGACTGTCTTTTCGTGCCCCAACACGCGTTTCGTCACCAGCGCGGGGGCTTCATAAGGACAAACTTCTACGCACAACCCACACGCGACGCAAGTACGCTCGTTGACGCGCGCGATGGGGCCAGGTCTATTCGCGCCGTACCGATGCAGCACGTTGCGAATCGCCTGCAATACTTCGGAGATGTGAATATCTTGTGGGCAGCGTTTGTAACACGCGTCACAAGCGGTGCATAACCACAATGGGGGATATTCCATCAAGCGGTCTTTCATGCCCAAAACCGCGTAGTGAATCATACGGCGCGGATTATATTCGGGGTTTACGTATCCAATTAAACAGGACGAAGTGCATGTGCCACACGCAAAACAGGTTTCCAGATGTTCGCCGCCCGGTTCCGCCATCACTTCATCTTTGAAATGGGGATCATGTTCATTGAGTTTAACTACCATACCCTGCTCCTTCACCTCAATTTGCTAAATCTAGATTCTCCATTGACAGGCAAATTATACCTCAAAATGGAAGAAAAGAAAACCGCGCGGTAAAGTGCCGTGAGATTGGTAATATTTGCACAATAGCCGCCTGGAGGCTTCGCGACCGCGCCGATTGAGAGCTAACTCGGCGCGACTTGCCCCCTAACCATTTGAGTAGTATAATTGAAATTTGTAATTGTTCGTCGAGGATGCTTGATGAGTGATTATTGAGTTTAATCCTATCTGGGCTTACGTAACCGAGCGGGCAGCAGCCCCACCGCGTTAGGCATTCGCGTTTATTTACAATCAAAACCAGCCAACGTGGTTGGCTTTCTACCCTTTTAGAGAGAATTAGTGGGTCAACTCAGATTTGTGGGATAAATCATCGTAAATCGCGCTACCACGCGGGGGGTAATGCCTGCGTAGGGCGGCTTTCTTAGCCGCCGTTCTATATCTAACAACTAAAACGGCAGGTATGGAAACTTGCCCTACCCCCCAAATTCGAGTAGAGCCGAATTAGTATAGGTTTTACCTAGTTAAAGATATAGTTCAAGGGAGATTAAAACCAATGAACGGAACTTGGCAGGAAATAGAGGAAGCCCTTGCCGCGGAAGACGCGCTGCGAGCTAACGAGATAGCCGCGGACTTCTTCGGTAAGATGTTTCAGGATAAACAACTCGCGGCGAAGCATCAGGATGAGTGGGCAGATTTCGTCTTACGCATCTCGCGGGGATTGCTAAAAGAGGGCTATGGTCGCGAGGCTAACGACCTACTTGCGCGTTCGGCGCGCCGCGCCGAAGTGGACTTGTTGAATGAACCGCTGGCGATAGATTTCAAGTATGAGCGCCTTAAGGTTGCTATTGCCGCGGAGATTATGTCCCCTCTCGACGGACTACGCGAGTTAGAAAAGTTATTCACCGACGGCTCTGTCGAATTTCGCGAACATGTTGCTGCCGAAGCGGTCGCGGGTTTTGAGGAGCTAAATGAAGCGATGGAACAAGATAACGAGGAAATAGTAGCTCAAGCCACCGCGATTTTGACCGCATTCAGCGGGATAACGGATACTCCATATAGTGTGATGGAGATGCTGAATCTATTCCGTCAAGTGGCGGAGCAAAATCCTCCACTGAGTAATCACCTCTACGCTCACGCGGCGTACGCACAAAAGGCAGACGCGGTTGAGTTACTGATTCCCGAAGCCGAGCGGTTGGCGGCTGAAGCGACGGCGCGAATGGAACAAGCCAAAGAGGATAAGATCAATCGAGTCTTTAAGAAGGAATATCGCGAACTTCAAAAGAGAATCGCTCATGCTCAAGGAGACATTGCGGAGGGTGATCTCGATGAAGTGGCGCGCGCGGTGGGCGTCTTCAAGGATGTCCAAAATGAGCTTGAAGAACTTTACGCCCGTCATCAAAACCGCGCGCAGGCACAACAAGGGTTGCGCGGTTTCCTCCTGACTGAACTGCCCTTTCGCATGATCAGCAGTTGGATCTGGACGTTGTTCAGCGCAGCGCTGGCGTGGTTGATATTCGATCTCGGAAGCCTGTACTTCGTTCCCTATGACAATCTGTTCGACCCGATGATGGATGGCGCGATTTGGGGAGGCAGCATTTTGGGATACGTTATCGGCATAATTCCGCGACGCGGTCAACATAAAGCACTTTTGGGCGTGTTGATCTGGATTTTGCCGCTAATTCTGGGACCAACGATAAGCTCACAACTACCGATGGCGCCTTACTCCGGGTATCAATCGATGTTGCAATGGGCAGCATATCAAGCATTGCCCGCGTTTTTCGTCGGCACGTTTCACCTGCTTTTCGTATTGGTCAAAATGCGCGTAAAGGAGCGCCAGAATGATCGCGC
>CAZSIG010000082.1:0-10532 GCA_964606195.1 uncultured Anaerolineales bacterium | reverse complement strand
CTATGCCGCCCCCCTTGTGGGGGCGGTTTCAATACGCCCGCGCACCTCATCAACCGCGTATTCCCCCGCGTGCCCCACCTCTTGCAACAAAGAGCGCGCCATCCGCGCATCCGCCAGCGCGAGCGCGCGCGAATTCTGTGCCAGATACGCCACCGCGCGCCCCGCCAGACTCGCGCTCAAGTTGCCACACTCATCCAATTCGCGGCGAATGGCGCAGGCGCGACTGTAAGCCGCGACCGCCTGCGCCGTCTCGCCCCGCGCCAGTGCGATCTCCCCCAGATTATGATGATAGAACGCCGTGTTATGGCGATCGCCCGTCTCCACGCTCAATGCCAAGCCCTCTTGACACAGCGCTTGTGCCTCTGCATAATTCCGCCGCGCCAACTCCACACGCGTCGCCGTCTCCAAAAAACTGACCAGCCAACTACGCTCACCGATCTCGCGGGCGAGCGTGATAGCCGCGGCAATATGGGCGCGGGCAGTCTCATAATCGCCCAACAGATAATAGACCATGCTCAGATTATTACGACTGCCACCTTCGCCGCGCCGGTCGCCCAATTCTTGCCGTATCGCCAACGCCTGTTGATGATACTCCAGCGCGGCGGGATAATCTCCGCTGTCGATAGCTAACGCGCCCAAGTTATTCAACACCATTCCTGTACCCCAATCATTATCCTGTGTCTGATAGATCTGCAAGGCGCGTTCCCATTCGCGGCGCGCTTGGTCTATCTCCCCGAAACGCCGCCAGATATTCCCTAAGCCATTGCGGGCGCGCACCTCTCCACTGCGGTCATCTGCTGCCAGATAATACTTCAAGGCGCGTTCCAACTGCCCTCGCGCCGCCGCGTAATCTCCCAAGTTCCAGTAGGTCTCACCCACCACCTCCCGAATGCGCGCCAGCATTCCCGTGTCGCCATATTTGGTTGCCTGTTCTAGGGTTTGTTCACTCCATGTCCGCGCCTGTGCATACTCTCCGACGCGGCAGGCGTACTGAATTTGACGCATACGGGTGGTAATCATCTTCGGCGCGTCCGCCAGACGTTCCGCCAGCGCTATCAACTCGGTCAAGTCTTGAGCCTGCGCGGCGCGGTCGGCAATGAAGTGATACACCCGCTCGCGCGTACTGAGCAGCTCCCACCGCCGCTCATCATCGTCACGAGGCACCAAATAGAGCGCGGCGGATAAGAAGTTCAACGTCGTTTCGTGGGCGTATTCCTGCCAGGCGCGCTCCGCCGCCCGCGCTAATTGAGCTAACATGCGCGTTTGTAAGATGGACAGCGGCACTCCGGCGGTGGATGGCGTGGTTTCGGGCGCGAATGAAGTGAGCAGCGCGGTTACCTGCCAAGGACTATCAGTCTCGCGGTTTTCCTGGACGACACGGCGGTGCAGGATTTCGGTTTGCTCGTCGGGGAGAACGCCCAGTTCGGTATACAGAGTACGCCGACATTGGTAATACTGCGCCAACGCCGCGCTGCGCTGTCCGGTCATCGCCCACAGGCGCATAGATTGGCGGTGCCCCTCCTCGTACCAGGGCGCGATGGCTAACAATCGTTGTACGTGCGCGACGGCAGCATCATATTCGCCGCGTTCTATTTCGGCTTCTACCAGATAACGCAACCACCGCAGGACTAACTGTTGCCAGCGTTCGCGCTCTACCATAATCCACTGCTCGAACTCCGGGCAATCATCGAGGAAAACGCCCTCCAAGAATTCGCCGCGATATAGGGCTAACGTCTCGGCTAATCGCGGGATAGACATCTGCTCATCGGCGCGGTCATATATAGATTGTAGCTCTTCTGTATCCAACCAATAATCGCCGGTTTGGTCAAAGGCGATGGTGGTACGCGTGATAATGAGATAATCAGACAAGTGTTTCTTGAGATGATGAAGAACAACGCGCAAGTTATTCGCCGCGGCAACTTCGGGCAATTCGCCCCACAGTAACCCGGCTAACTTAGCGCGCGCTTGCGGCTGCGCGGTCATTGCCAGATAAACCAACAGCGCCAGCCCCTTGCGCGATTTGAATTCGGTCAGCGGCGCGCCATCTAGGATTATCTGCGGGGTGCCCAGAAAAGCTAACCGTAATCGATAGTTTTGTCTAGTTGATAATTCCATAATATAATCTCTGCATCGCGAGCGACGTTATAGAGATCAGTACTTACACAGATTCAAAAAGATTTACCGCCGAGGGCGCGGAGAGCGCGGGGTTTTCCGAATGATCTTGGAGCGCATTGTGAAGATGCTTTTCAATGCGGGCTGGTGACCGCGTATGCCCCTTGCTGTCTAACTGCTATGTTCGGTCTACGATGAGCGTACTTTAATTTCGCTCTAAGCCCCCGACGCGGGAGTAGTGGTAAAGAAGTAAGTGATAGAGAAAAGTAATACAATAATTTTACCACTAAGAACACCAAGAGCACTAAGAACTCCTCGGTCAATGACGCTCATACGCGGTCACAAATTACTATACGAAGTAAGAATTACCTTAGTGTTCTTCGTGTCCTTTGTGGTTTAATAGTAATTATTTTAACTATCACTTACCATTTAACCACCACTGACGCGGGGGCGGCTGCGGCAAAAGCATCATTCTATGCCCTAACGCCCGCGGGGACGGGGGCTGAGAGCCATGTAGGGCGTAATTGAGTCGCTTTCATAGGGTGTACATAGTACTTATACACTCAGGGGCGTATGCCAGTTAGGAAATTCTTTTCTTAATCTTCTCCGCGTCCGCGGCGTTCTCTGCGGTTATCACTACGTGGGCTGCATAAGCCCTGAGAGGCAACGTCCTGGCGCGGCGCGAACTACAGGGCACAATCCTCATTGCGCCGCGCAAGCCGCAAGCGGTAATGATTTGGTAATGATAAGTTGTTATAATGGTAGTGTAGTTTTAGCTATCGCGCAAACATGTAAGACTTCAATTCATTAGCGGAGAGAAGGAGGTGTTAATCATTTGCGAAATAAAAACAGAACGAGCTAATCAACAAAACGCCACTCTCTACTTTCCTGCAACTCATTAGCAAAGAGCAAAGGAGAACCTAATGAAAAAGAATATATGGGATAAACTACGTAACCAGAACTTCAAACGGTGCGGCGCGTCTCTGCTATCACTATTTCTCATCATAACGGTTCTGGTCGGCAGCATACCGCCCTACGTACCAACAATCGAAGCCGCCGCGCTATCAGAGACCGACGCGGGCGCGGGCGTCGAGCCGTGGTACTATCTCGTGGGCGAGGTGGTCAACGCCGCCAACGGCAACCTCTACTTCGGCGCCCGCGATGTCTCGTTCTCGGCGCGGGGCTTCGATATAGAACTGACGCGCGCTTACAACAGCCTACACCGCGCCCAAGATAGTCCCTTCGGCTACGGCTGGACGTTCAATTACGGCATTCACCTCACCATCGACGGCGATGACGTGACCGTACACGGCGCGGATGGTTCGATTCATACTTACACCTACTCCAGCACCCTGCGCGCTTATATCCCCCCACCGGGAGTGTATCAACGGCTCACCGCTGTTGGCGATGGCTACGCCCTCTGGACGCAGGACAATACTCGTTCGTACTTCGACGCCAACGGCGTACTCGAATTCGCGACCGATGCGCACGGCAACCAACTGACCTTCACCTACGCGGCGGGCAAACTGACTCAAATCGCGGATGACGCGGGGCTATCGCTCGACTTGTATTACGAGGGCGACCGCGTCAGCTACACAGAAGACCCACTGGGGCGACAAATTCAGTATGCCTACGATGACGCGGGCAATTTGGTGAGTGTCACCGACGCGATGGGCTACGTCACCACCTACGACTATCACGCTAACCACGCCCTAGCGCGATACACCAATCCCCTGAGCCAGACTATCACTTTCGTGTACGACGCGGCGGGGCGCGTCACCGATTTGTGGTACGCGGAGGGACAAGGACGTTCGTATCTCAGTCCCTTCCGCCTCTTCGCGCTGCAATACCTCGACAATGTGACGCTGATAACTAATGCCAGAGGCTACACCTCCAGCGTGGAATTCAACACCTTCGGCGCGCCGGTGCGCTTGGTGAACGCGCTGGGCGACGCCGCGACGCGCGCTTGGGATGAAAACCTCAATCTCACCAGCATCACCGATTTTCGGGGCAACACAACACAATATGAGTATGACGATTACGGCAACCGCGTGCAGCGCACTGACCCGCTCTCTCGTACTACTGACTATGTTTGGGAGAATATTGATACATCCACGCGATACCAATCGCTGCTACTCAGTATGACTGACGCGGTGGGCGCGATGACCACCTACGAATACGACGATTTCGGCAATCTCATCACTACTACTAACGCACTGGGCGACGTCGCCACGAGCAGTTACAATGGGTGGGGGTATCTCACTGAGGAAGTGGACTACGCGGGCAATGCTACTCTTTATGAATATTACTCACAAGGCAGCGAGATGCGCATCACCGATGCCGAGGGGAACGAGACTGAGTACACCTACGACGCGGTGGGGCGTATGCTCACCCTGACCAACGCGCGCGATTTTGTCACGCGCTACGTTTACGATGCCAATGACCGCCGCACGAGGATCACTGACGCGTTGGGCAACGAGACCCGCTATGTCTACGACGCGGTAGGCTCGCTGATTGAAAAAATCACGCCGCGTGCTACTACGGCTTGGGACTATAACCCTCTGGGGCAGCCGAATGTGCTCACTTACACCATCTCCGGCGTGAGCTATTTCCGCACTGACCGCGATGGCAATCGAACTAGAGAAACGGACCCCGCGGGCAACCGCGCCAGCTCTGAATACGATGCGCTGGGGCGATTGATCGCCGATACTGACGCGTTAGGATATACCGAATATTACACCTACGACGCAGGGGGCAATCTGGTTTCGCGCACCGACAAAAACGGGCACACCACCAGCTACGCCTACGACGCGTTGGGGAACAGAGTGGCGATCACTGACGCGCTGGGGAATGTCGCGAATTATGCTTACGATGAGCTAGGGCGAAATATCGCCATCACCGACGCGCTGGGAAATGTCACCAACTATGGGTATGACCTACTGGGACGAATGACGGTGATGACCGACGCGCTGGGTAACGCGGAGCATTATGGCTACGACGCGATGGGCAACCGCGTGATCACTACCGATACGCGCGGTTTCGCCACGCGCTACGAGTATGACGCGGTGGGCAATCTCCTACGCCAGACCGACGCGCTCGGCTTCGCTACAGAGCGGGCTTATGACGAAGTAGGTAATACGGCGGTGATGACCGACGCGCGCGGCTTTGCCACCACCTATGAATATGACGCCCTCGACCGCAAAGTCAAGGAGATTGACCCGCTGGACAACGCCACCGCGTGGGAATACGACGCGGTGGGCAACCTCGTTATGCTCACCAACGCGCGCGGCTATACCACCACTTACACCTACGACCAGCGCGACCGCTTAGTGCGCGAGGTCGATGCCCTCGACGGCGTGACCGAATATGCCTACGATGTGCTGGATAACCGAATCGCCGTCACCGACACGCGCGGTTTCGTCACCAATTACGAATACAACGCGCTGGGACAACTATTGCGCGAGACGGACGCGTTGGGGAACGTCACCATCTACGAATATGACGCGGTGGGCAACAACATCGCCGTCACCGACACGCGCGGTTTTGTCACCAGCTACGAATACGACGCCCTAGACCGCCTCATCGCCGAGACCGACGCGGGCGGCACGACCGAATATGCCTACGACGCGGTGGGTAATCAGGCGACTATCACCGACGCGCTGGGGAATGTCACGCGCTATGGCTACGACGCGCTGGGGCAGACGGTCGCGGTGATTGATGCTTTAGACAATGTCACGCGCTACACCTACGACGCGGCGGGGAATCGGCGCACCTGGACCGACCGCCGTGGATATGTCACCGAGCATGTCTACAACGCGGTGGGGCGCATGATTGAACGCATTGACCCCGAAGATAATTCCACGTACTACGCCTACGACGGCGTGGGGAATATCGTCGCGATTACCGACTCGCTGGGGAACGCCACGACTTACCACTACGACGCGCTTGACCAGCTAACCGCGGTGGACAACGCGGTGGGGGTGCGGGCGTTCGCGTACGAATACGACGCGCTGGGCAACCTCACCGCGGAGGTTGACGCGTTGGGCAACCGCACCACGTACACCTACGACGCGCTAGACCGTATGCTCACCGCGGCTGACCCGCTGGATAACGTTTACGAATACGCGTATGACGCCGCGGGTAATCTCGTCAGTTTCACCGATGCCAATGATCACACCACCACCTATGAGCACGACGCGCTGGGGCGCGTAATCACGGAGACGGACCCGCTCGGTCACGCGATGGTCTCCGTGTACGACGCCGCGGATAATCTGGTGCGCGCGGTTGATGAATTGGGGGCGGCGGTCGAATATAGCTACGACTACGCGGGGCGTATCCTGACCTACACCACCGAGATGGGACGGCTGACGCGCTACGAATACGACGCGCTCGGCAACCTGGCGCGCCGCACTACGCCGCTGGGGCAGGAGACTGAGTTCGACTACGACGCCCTGAATCGCCGCGTCGAGACGACTTATCCGAACGGCGGCGGCGCGTATTTCGCCTACGACGCCGAGGGGCGCGTCCTCACCGCCACTAACAAGGCGGCTACGGTGGATGGACTGGGCGATGTCACTTCTTATACCTACGACGGACTGAACCGCGTCCTGGCGCATACTATAGATTTCGGCGATTTCTCTAAAACCATAGATTACGAGTATGACGCGGTCGGCAACCTAATCGGCGTGACGAACCCCGATTGGGGCGATAACCGCTACGAGTACGACGCGGTGGGGCGGCTCATCACCGTCACCGCGCCGCTCTCGTACAATAACGCGGTGAAAGATGTGACCGTTTACAGCTACGACGACGCGGGGCAGCGTACGCGCGTCGATTACGACGAGGGATGGTGGAGCGCGTATACCCACGACGCCGCGGGCAGGGTCAGCCGCGCGACGATAGAACGCTTGAGAGAGACGGAGGAGAGCACGAGCACCACGACGCTGGTTTTGAACCATACCTATGACGCGGTCGGAAATAGGATCAAGGTGGAACATGATTGGTGGATTCGCGATCAGTGGGGAGAATCTGGCTTCGAACGCGTGACAGATTTCGTCTATGACGCTGCTGACCAGGTCACTTTAGAGAAATGCCGGACGATAACGGTCAGTGGTTACTATGAGCCTGTCAATTACACCACCACGATGAGCTACAACGCGGTGGACGACCCGCTGACGATGGTTCATCAGGATGTTAGTGGAACGATCACCACGACAAGCACCTATGATGCCGACCATTATCGCGCGACGGTAGCGACGAATAACGGCGCGGGGGTGTGGAACAGAACCCTCACGCGCGATCTCAATGGCAATCTCACCGACATAGTTAGCGGCACGGAGCACACGAGCTTCGGCTACAACGACGAGAATCGCATCATCGACGCCGACCAAGCTGACTCTACGCGTAGTACAGAAGCGCGCTGGAAGGATGCCGCGCCGCCGGCGCTCGCGGCGGAGACCGACTTCTACCAAGTGCGCTATTCGCCCGAAGGTTACAAGCTGGCGGAATGGCGCGGTAGAGGACAGGAGAGTTATCCCGCGGTGAATAAAGATTGGTGGTACATCGTACCGCAGTTGACCGCCAACGCGGGGTGGTTCCTGCATAGTCAGGGGCAGTGGGGACAAGAGTTAGGTTGGACTAAGTATCTCTACGACGCGGGACAGAACGCCAAGAAGGGATACTTCACCGCGTATCGGTACACGCAGCTAACGAGCTATCGCGGGTGGACTGAGTATTATCTGGGGATGGATTTCGAGGACTTTGTCGTCACCTACCGCCTGCACAGCGGCATGGCGCCGCTGGAGGGCACCGACGCGGACGGCAACCCGTATAACTTTGAGAATCCGGGCATCAGCGGCGGCGAGGCACCGGAAGGCGAGTTTGACCCGTACTTCATCCATGATGATGGCTTAGGCGCGACCGCGGTGCTGCTCAGTTTGAGCGGTTCCCGTGAGACACCACCCAATAAAGCTAATATGGCCAAGAACGCCGCGCCCGGTCTCATGGGTGCCTCCAACGTCGCGTGGACTTCCCTTAGCTTCGTCATACCTTTCTTCTCCGGTTGGCTCGATTTAATCTATCTGCCGGTGCAGAGTTGGGTAGATGGTGTCTTGGGAGTGCAGCAAGGGACGGAACCGTACAAATATGACACTGGGGCTGGCGTTCCCGAGGAAACTAGTACGCCGGAGACGCCCGAAGAATGGATCATCTACGAGCCTATCGGTCAATCGGAACCCGAAGAGTCATCGCCGCCGCCCTGTGGTAAAGCCAACCTGGATGATATCATCAACAAGATACTGGACGCGGTCATCGACAGCGCGATCGATGGGATAATTGAGGGCTTAGTCGAGGAGGTGATGCACGGCTTGACCACCAAAGTGATCGAGAAGATGGTCGCGAAGGTGGCGGGCAAAGCCGCGGGCAGAGCCAGCCGCGATACCGTCAGGGGATTGGTCGACGCGGCGCTGAGTGATACGGGGATTACGGAAGGCGCGACGAAGATCGTCGCGAATGGCGTGATGAGCGACAAGTTGAAACAGAGTATCAAAAACACCGCGCGCGACACGATTCGGAATGCCCTCGGCGATCACCTGCGCGATGCCCTCAACCGCGCCCTGCAAACCGACAAATGTCTCAGCGAGAGCGCGCTGGCGGAACTTGCGCTCAAGTTGGCGGGGGATTTCATCAAGGATAAAGCGAAGGCACTCGCGGCTAAGGCGGCGGAGAAGTTGATTAACAGTCCCGTCGTGGATAAGCTGGTGGAGAAGGCAGTCGATAAGGTGATGAACAAGGCGGCTAAGTGGCTGCTCAGAAAACTAGCCACGAAGGTGGGGACGAAGTTCCTCCCCGTAGTAGGGCAGATGATCGCCGCGTGGGACCTCGGCAACGAGATTGGGGAGAACATTCGCGATATCCCCATCGGCGATGGGCGCACGGTGGGTGATGTCATCGACAACTACGCGGCGGAGACCTACGGTGAAGGATATTACGAATATCAGTGTGATGTAGAGGATAACGGCGGCGGCGTCACCGGACATGTCACCACCTACGCGGAATATTGGTGGACGGGCGTCACTTCTTGGTTCTAATAGCAGCGCGATATTTTACCTCACTAGATTCCCTCTCCCCTTTGGGGTATATGCGTCAACTTAATTTTAGGGCGACGTAAATTTCAAGAGTAGCGGCGCGTTACCAGCACGCTCCAAGCCCCCGTCTCGGGGGCGGCTAAGCTCAAAGCATCGCCCTATTCCTAAACGCCCCCGGGGACGGGGGCTGAGAGCACAGGAGCAAATTCGGGCTATGTTTAAGTTGACAGATATGCCTCTTTGGGGAGAGAGCTAGAGTGAGGGGAAAGAGAAAGGAGTACGAAGATGAAAAAGAGATACTTATGGATAATCGCGGCGGCAGTTTTTATTGCCAATCTGGCGAGTCTAGTTGCCCCCGCGTACGCGCAAACCCACGAAGGGGTTGTGCTCAGTGCCGGAGACTTGCAGCTCCGCTTCGTGGATGAAGCTGTCGCGATAGCGGACTATATCGACGATACCGCCGAGCCGCACGGCTGGACGCTCAATCCCGCGCTCACTTGGCAGGGCGCGGTGGTGGGCAGCGCGGTCGCCCCGGCGGTGCATTTCACCCACGCGGGGCAGGAACATCACTTCACGCCATTACACCAGAGCATTTTACAACAGCCCAGCGACGCGGTGGTGATCTCTGCGGGATGGGTCGTTGCCCCCACCAGCTACGCGGCGGCGGTCGTAGATGCCGACGACCTGATTACTTTGGGCAACTTGGTCACGGTGGTTGCCCCCGATACGATAGTGCAAACTTTCACTATCACCGCCACCGCCGCGCTCGACGATGTGCGGCTGATGGTCTACGTTGCCACCGATATGAACGCGCCCGCGTATGATTACGGCGCGGTCACCGCGCATGGAATACAGGTTCAGGATACTCAAGCGGCTTTACAAATGGACGTAGAGGGAGATAGCCCGGACGCCGCGGAGGTGGGGAGTTGGAACGACGGTCCCGCGGCGGGAGACGATGTATGGCAGCATGTCTTGACCGGAACGTTGGGCAGCGTCATCTCCGCGACGCAGTATGTGGAGGGCGCGTTGGCTTTCGATTTAGGGGATTTCGCGATGGGGCAGGCGAAGAGCGAGGTAGTCACCTTGACCATAGCTACCAACGCCGCGCCGGTCGCTGCCTTCTCCGTCATGCCCACAGAGGGGTACACCGATACGATTTTCACCTGTGACGCCTCCACCAGCAGCGATGACCGCGACGCGGTGGAGCTTTTAGAGGCGCGGTGGGATTTCGAGGATGATGGAGAATATGATACCACGTTCTCGACGGTTAAGCTCATCACCCATACTTACACGACGGTCGGCGCGAAGACCATTCGGTTGGAGGTGCGCGACACC
>CAZSIG010000081.1:0-10593 GCA_964606195.1 uncultured Anaerolineales bacterium | reverse complement strand
AGAGGACGCCCCCATGCGGGGATAAACTTCGAGCGCGGAGCTTTTTGGTTATTAGACTTGTTCCCAAATAAAATTTTGGACGGGTAAGTAATTATATGGGACGCGGATTCACGCGGATTTTCGCGGATTCAAGTTGTTTATCCGCGTGAATCCGCGAAAATCCGCGTCCCCTTTCTTATCCTGCTTATTAGGGAACAACTCTATTAGGTAGGGCAGGTTTCCATACCTGCCGCCTTTATTGGTCAGGACTTACACAGTTTCCAGACTTCCGAGGTCTTGGAGACTTCGGAAGTCTCTGAACAGCGTTCATTCGCGTATTTTAAGCGAGGAAGGATGTATGTTCGGTAATAACAATATACGCAAAGTGAAGCCGTTTTTCTTGCCGCCGTCGCTGATTCTGCGCCAGGCGGCGAGCGTGGTTTATTTCGGCGGATTGGTACGGTGGCGGCACCTTCCGCGCTGGTTCATCAAGGCGGGATTCAAATCGTTGCCCGTAGCCGCGGGGTCAATCGGCATGGGATGCATTGGGTTTCCCGCGCACCCGGCTTGGGAGGTGACTGCCGCGTGTAACCTGCGGTGTATTCACTGCCACGCGTCGGGGGGCAAGCCCGCGCCGGACGAATTGACGACCGCGGAGGCTAAAAAGTTCATCGAGGACTTGGCGGAAGCGCAAGAATTTCGTATGCTGGTCTACACCGGCGGCGAGCCGCTGATGCGGCGCGACCTGTTCGAGCTATTGGAACATTCCGACAAGGTGGGGTTTACCAACGTCATTGCCACTAACGCGACGCTGATTGATAACGATGTGGCGCGAGATTTGCGTAAAGTGGGCGTGGTCGGCGCGGCGGTGGGACTGGACGCGCCGAACGCGGCGGGGCACGATTACATTCGCAACGTGCCGGGCACTTACGAACGAACGATGGCGGGGATCGCCGCGCTGCGCCGCGCGGGAATATTGCTACAAATCAACGTCGCGGCGATGGAGTATAACTTCGATGATTTGGCGGAACTGTTCGACTTAGCCGACGATTTGGACACGAGCATCATGTTGTTGTACCAGTTGGTGCCGATAGGACGCGGGCATGATATCGAAGCCGCCTCTTTGGATTTGAGCGAAAATGAGAGATTGTTGCGCTTTCTGGCGGAGAAGCAGCGCGAGATTCATCCCATTGTGGAGCCGGTGGCCGGCCCACAGTATTGGCCTTACCTGATGGAGCAGCGCGGGGCGACGGGCGATTTCTGGCTCAATCTGGCGAAAGGGGTGTTTCATGGCTGCACCGCGGGGCGCGGTTTGGTCTACATCAAGCCCAATGGAGACGTGTGGCCTTGCCCCTTCGTGGAGGTAAACTGCGGCAACGTACGCGAGGAGCCGTTTATCGAGATATGGCGCAATTCCCCCGTGTTCGATGATTTGCGCAACCGCGAGACGCGATTAGAGGGTAAGTGCGGCGACTGCCGATACAACGGCATTTGCGGCGGCTGTCGCGGGCGCGCCTGGGCGATGACCGGAAATTATATGGCGGCTGACCCTACCTGTTTTATCGGCGAGGAATAGTGGGGTAAAAGAAAGTGCCCGTCACTTCGTAAGTGACGGGCACTTTTAGTTTCGCGTCAGGTAGGGTTTTCTCAAAATCGCGCGGGGCATAATATGTCACCCTGAGCGCAGCGAAGGGTCTCGTTCTCCCGTTAATTTTGTTCATTTTACCCAACAGGTAACAACTATAGCGAAAACGAGATGCTTCACTGCGTTCAGCATGACATTTTGAGCAAGGACTTACTAGAGTTTTGACCACGCGGTTTGTACTTTGAGAAAGCCCTGTCGCGTCAGATTACAGGGAATAGAACAGGAACCCCGCTAATCCGAAGAAGAAAAAGCCGATAACTAGTTTGACTACCGCGCCGCGTTTCTCTATCAACTTGCTCAGGCTTTGCGAAGTCGCGCCGCGATAAGCTAACAGAAAGACGACGACCAGCGGCACGATGAAGCCTAGATTGTAAAGAATGAGCAGGAGATAAGCGCGGGCGCGCAGGCTCGCGTTAGCCAGCACCGCGGTGATGGTGGGCAAATAGGTTTGACCGGTGCAGACCGCCTCAAGGACAGAGATGGCAAGCCCCGCGACGAACGCGCCAACGATGTAGTTTTGAGTGCGCGCTTGCGTCCGCACCACTTTATTGATGAGCATTCGCAGGTTGTGTGGCACTTTCAGCGTCATCTCGTTCGATTTGCCCTGTCTGATCATGTAGGCATCGCGAAGACTGAGGATACCCAGCACGATGGATAATCCCGCGATGGCGATAGTTAAGATACGCGACGCGGTAGGGGAGACGAAGCGCAGGACGAAATTGAACAAGCCCACACCGATAGCCAGATAACTGATGAAGATGGCCAGCGCGAAGGCGGCGCCGACGTAGATAATCTCGCGCCCTTTGCGTCCGACTATTGACAGGTACGAGATGAAAAATACCATCGTGGCGAACGCGCAGGGATTTACACCGTCAATCAAGCCCACGCCGAAAATCGCCAGCGCGGAGAAGGTCTGGAAGCGGTCGGTGATGTTGGCGCGTGCCTCGTCGAGGTAAGGTTCGGCTTTCTCCCAAGGTTTTCCCGTGCCAGAATCGAGATTTTTTTCAATGCTGGCTTGGATATTTTCCCGCGTGGTTTCGGTGTCCACGTAGTAATCCTCACCGATGAATACCGCGGGGGTGCCTAAGTGTAGCTCGTCGGGCAAACCGTATTTTATGGCGAGAGCTTCTGCCAGTAATCGCGCCTCTTTATTCTCGATTTTGAACTCGCGCACTTCCAATTGCGGATATTTCTCCTGAAAGTAGTTGAGTTCGTAGTGAGTGCGGTTACACTCTTCGCAACCCACTTTGGAGAAGTAAGCCAAATAGATGGGGGGATTATCACTCTCCGTTTCGGCGGGCGCGGCTGTTGGCGGCGCGGTGGGTTCACTCTCACTGGTGGGGGAAGTGGCAACTTCTATATTTTCTAACTCATCGGGAGGAAAGGTGTACTCGTTGCCGCCGCGCTCTATCGCGGCATCTATCTCCTGCACCAGAAGTTTCTCGATGTTAGACGCGCCGACTAACACAGAATTGTGTATATAAACCTCTGGTACGCGCCTCTGAGCTTCAGGGATCCCCATTCGCTCATCGAGATTACTCTTCAGTTGGGCATGTACGGGGTCGGAAACGTCCAACTCCCAGACTTCCAGATTGTCCCCATATTTATTCTGCAATCGAGGTAGAAGATTCTCGCGAATTTCGGTGCTACCGGCGTCGTCCGGGGCGTAGAATAACATCACGCGGGCGACAGCGGGCGCGGGCATCTCAATCTCCTCTTCCGCACCCTCATCCAGAATGCACTTGACGCCACCACTTTGCATATATTCCGCGATCTTATTCGGCAGCTTCGCCGGAATCTCACCCCCGCCGACCATGAAGGTATCTCCGATGAAGACAGTTGGAACGGCGCGGCGGCTGTCGGGAACCTGGTAGATTCTCTCCAGCGCGAAGACGGTCTCTATGTCCTCGGACGTGCTGACATCCAGCTCGCGCATCTCTAGTCGTTCACCATATTGGTTTAGTAAATCCGCTAACAAGGTTTCACGAACCTCGTGACAGTGCGGTCAAGTGGGGGAATACTCATAGTAGAAACAGACAGTCGGTTCGTCGGCGCGCGCCGCGCCGGGTGCTATATATAGCGCTAAAGTCAATATGATTAGTATGCTTAGGGTTAGTCTCCGTATCATTTTTCTCGATTCTCCTGAAATGATGATTTGTTTTTTCGCGAAGAGATGATTCTAGCACTATTCCATTCTCATGTCAAATGTTTGATCATCGCTAGGTGTAAAATACATTGAGATTATTGGTTAGGACTTACGCAAAACCGTATTATAACTAACCGCCGAGAGCGCAGAGGACGCGGAGAGTATCGGGAGAGATTTTTTGTGTTTGTCATACCCAATCATAAGTGTTCATTAAAAGTCATATCCGCAGCGCGATAAAAAATTATCCAGAAAACTCTGCGCTCTCCGCACCCTCGGCGGTGAAATTATTCTGAACTTGCGTAAGTCCTATTGGTATTAAATCGCGGCACCCATTTGGAGCTATCTGATAACGCGCCCCCGTTGCCGCGTCATCCGCCCGCCCGCCTCGTGCGGGCATATACTCATCTCCCCCAAATAGCCCGCAGCACCCGCTCGCTCGTAGCCGGAATCTCCCGAATGCGCGTCCCGATGGCGCGCGAAACCGCGTTGATGATCGCGGGGGTTATCGGCAGCATCGGCGCCTCGCCTAGCCCCTTCGCGCCGAACGGACCATAGTAACTGGGCACCTCAACGAAGATGACCTCCATCTCCGGCATAGATTTAATCGTCGGAACGTAGTAATCACCAAAGCCGGAAGTTACGCCGGGCATATACTCCTCCATCAACGTCGCGCCTATACCCATCACAATCGAACCCTCAATTTGTCCACACGCGTCGCGGGGATTGATGGCGCGTCCCACATCGTGCACCGCCACGACGCGCACCACCGTCACCTCGCCCGTCTGCATATCGACCAGCACCTCCGCCGCATGCGCGCCGGTCACGAATATCGGTGCGTAGTTATCCACGACGTTGTCCGGTATCAACGCGCTCAGATCGAACGCGCCGGTCACTTTGCGCGGTTTACCCATCTCGTCGAACCGCGCCGCGATTTTTGCTAACGAAATATTCTTCGATCTATCGTTTTGCGAGACGACATACTCATCCTCCAGCATCAACTCCTTATCATGTAAAATTTCCGCGGCGGTCAGCATGATCTCTCGCTTCAACTGTCGTAACGCCTGACATATCGCCGCTCCCACCCAGTAAGTATTTCGCGATGCGCCGGGAACGCCGCTGTCTGGAGTAATCGCTGTGTCCGCGTTAACCATCTCTATTCGCTCCCTGGACACTCCCAGCGCCTCTGCCGCTATCTGGCTGCTCACCGTAGTGATACCCTGCCCGTAATCAGGCGCGGAGAAGTAAATGACGAATTTTCCAACGCGGTTCAACTCTGCATAAGCCTCGACGCGCGGCACGCCGCACTTTCCGAAACGATACCACATTCCCGAAATGCCAACTCCTTTGCGCCACTGTGTCGTGTCCGTCCGCGCGTTGAATGCCGCGACATCCGCTTTGAATTCCTCGTAGCGCGGGCGAATCGCCTCTAGCACCTCCTTGTACCCCAGCGATTCGATCACCGGATGCCCCAGAAAGCAGTTCTCCTCCTGCGCGATGATATTCCGCAATCGAAAATCAATCGGGTCACAACCGAGTTTCTCGATCATCTCATCAAGGCTGCACTCCAACGCGAAGTTGACCTGCGGCGTGCCGAAACCGCGCATCTGCCCCGCGCGCGCCCCGTTGGTATAGACGCACCACGATTTGGCGTCGACCCCCTGCCAGCGATACCCGCCGCCACCACAGACTACGGCGTAGTTCGGAATATGCGAGCCCCCCGAATCGTGCGCGCCGGTATTGGCGATGATGCGAAAATGCACTCCCGTTAATTTGCCATCATTAGTCGCGCCAACTCTGTACTGCATATCGTAGGGATGCCGCTTGGTCGAGGCATCGAATACCTCGCGGCGCGAGTATGTCAAACGCACCGGGCGGCGCAGCAAGTGAACCATCAGCGCGGTGGCGGCGAAGGGCCAGGTATCCTGCCTATCACCGAATGAGCCACCGGTCGGGGGCATGATTACGCGCACCTGCGCCGCGTCTAATCCTAATATCGGCGCGACGTACTCCTGCTGCCAATGCGGCTCGTGCGTCCCGCTGAGCACCGTGACGCGCCCCACGTCGTCGATATACCCCAGCGCGGCGTGGCGTTCTATCGCCGCGTGTTCTATGTACCGCGTGCGATAGTTTGTATCGATCGTCACATCTGAGTTGGCGAAAGCCGCGTCCAAATCGCCGCGCTCGAACTCGAAAGTCTCCAGAATGTTGCTCTCGCCATGAATCGGCGGCGCGTCATCGCGTATCGTCTCATTGGCATCGAAAGAGTGGGGCAGCAGTTCATATTCCGCCGTAATCGCCGCTGCTCCCGCCCGCGCTGTCTGCGGCGTCTCCGCGACGACCAGCGCGATCGGATCGCCCCACATTGTGACAGTTTTCCCCACCGGAACCAAGATCGCCTCGTCGCGGCTGTAAACGGGGTAGCCGTTCTCGCCCGGAATATCTTCGGCGGTGATGACGCGCACCACGCCGGGCAATTGTGCCGCTTTTCCCACATCCAGCGACAGCAGCCGCGCATGGTGATGCGGGCTGCGAAAGACCTGTGCGTGCAGCATTCCCGGCAGCGTCATATCTTCCACATAGCGCGTTCGTCCGGTCACTTTTTCCACACTCTCGGCGCGCTTAGAGTCCTTACCTACAATCGGATGGTGCGATTGAGGACAATCGTCAAAATTCATCTCCGCGGTATCATCACCGCGCATTCGCGCTGCGGCTAATTCGACCGCGGAGATGATTTTCGCATAGCCGGTGCAGCGGCAGATGTTGCCCTCCAGCGCGGCGATGATTTGCGCTCTCGTCGGGTTAGGCTCGCGGTCTAGCAGAGCCTTCGCGGTGAGCAGCATACCGGGCGTACAATAGCCGCACTGTACCGCGCCGGTCTCGATGAATGCAGTTTGCAGCGGGTGGAGATTATCGGGCGCGCCCAGCCCCTCGATGGTCAGCACACACTTGCCCGCGACCTTCCCAATCGGCGTCATGCAGGAGCGTATCGGCGCGCCGTCCAATAACACCGTACACGCGCCGCACTCTCCCTCGCGGTCGCACCCCTGCTTAGTGCCGGTCAATCTCAATATATCGCGAACAACATCTAATAAAGATAGAGCCGGATCAACATTAACGTTTACCGGCTTTCCATTAAGAACAAATGATACAGTTGCTTTACTTGACATAAATTTATATCGGTCAACCCTCCTCTAAAAATAAATATCGCGGAAGTCGTAGGGCGGCTTTCTTAGCCGCTGTTCTTAGACCATCGTCCAAAACGGCAGGTATGGAAACTAACGTCTACCGGCTTCCCATTAATAACGAATGATACAGTTGCTTTACTTGACATAAATTTATCTTGGTCAACCCTCCTCTAAAAATAAATATCGCGGAAGTCGTAGGGCG
Organism: uncultured Anaerolineales bacterium; assembly: GCA_964606195.1. Taxonomy (GTDB): domain Bacteria; phylum Chloroflexota; class Anaerolineae; order CAZSIG01; family CAZSIG01; genus CAZSIG01. Next base: position 3,436 of record CAZSIG010000081.1, on the reverse strand, counting down.
GCTTTCTTAGCCGCTGTTCTTAGACCATCGTCCAAAACGGCAGGTATGGAAAACCTGCCCTACCCCGCTGGCGCGTAAACGCGTATGATTCAAAGATTTCCGAAGTCTTGAAGACTTCGGAAATCTGGAATCCGCGTAAGTTCTGTTCGCGTCTATCCGCCCCCCAACAGCGCCATCACAATGCCCCCCGCCATGACCGAACCGATTTGCCCCGCGGTGTTCGCGCCCATCGCGTGCATCAGCACGAAGTTGGAGAAATCCTCCTCCTGCGCGAACTTATGCACCACGCGCGCCGACATCGGAAACGCGGAGATGCCCGCCGCGCCGATGAGCGGATTGACCTTGCCGCCTGACAGGAAGCATAATATCTTGCCGAACAGTACCCCGCCCGCGGTGTCGAGGGCGAAGGCGATCAGTCCCATGACGATGATTTTTATCGTATCGAGATTCAAGAAGCTCGACGCGACCATCGTCGCGCCGATCGACAGTCCCAAGAAAATCGTGACCACGTTTATCAACTCATTTTGCGCCGATTTGCTCAAACGCTCTACTACGCCTGCCACGCGCAGTAGGTTGCCGAACATCAACATGCTGATGAGCGGCGTTGCCAGCGGTACCAGCAAGCCAGAGATGAGCGTCACGACGATGGGGAACAGAATCAGTGCCCGCTTGGAGACCGGCTGCGCGGTGTATGCCATCTTGATGCGCCGTTCCTCTTTGCTGGTCATCAAGCGCATGACCGGCGGCTGAATGACCGGCACCAGTGACATGTACGAATAAGCCGCGACCGCGATGGGAGCGAGCATGTGCGGCGCGAGTTTCGCCGCGACGTAGATCGATGTGGGACCGTCCGCCGAGCCGATGATGCCGATCGACGCGGCTTCTTTGATGTCGAAGCCCATCAGCGTCGCTAGCAACAGCGTGCCGAAGATGCCGAATTGTCCCGCCGCGCCGAGCAGCGCGGTGAAGGGGTTCGATAGCAGCGGCGAGAAATCGGTCATCGCGCCGACGCCAATGAAGATGAGCAGTGGGAACAGCTCGTTGGCGATGCCCATTTTATAGAGAATATCGAAAAAACCATGCTCCTGTCCGATGTTCATGCCAGTGAGAGGAATGTTCGCCAATATCGCGCCGACGCCGATCGGCAATAGCAAAACCGGTTCATACTCTTTGGCAATCGCGAGGTAAATCAGCAAGCCGCCGACCGCCATCATCACCACGTTGCCCAAGGTCAAATGAGTGAACCCTTGAAATAGTTCCGCGATTAAACTTGCCCAGTCCACGTTGTCCTCCTCTGCCCGCTAATCGGCATACGTGAATAATTTGTCTCCATGTGCGACCGCCTGCCCCACCGCGATATGTATCTCCGCGATGACGCCATCTTGCGGGGCGCGAATGGAGTTGTTCATCTTCATCGCTTCTAGTACGCACAACTCTTGTTTGTACTTCACCGCGTCGCCCGCTTGCACATTAATCGCGACGATTGTGCCGGGCATCGGCGCGGTCACATGCTCCACTGTCGTGCCGACCGTCGGCGCGGAACCGGTGACTTTCGGCGCCGCCATTTCAACATCTTCTTCGGACAATTCCACTGTGAACGCCTCACCATTGACGCGCACCTCCAGCGGTGACGCGGTGAGGTCATTCGTCTCGACGGTGTATGGAGTGCCATTGATTACCACGCGTAAAGTTCGACTGTTCATTTAATTTTTTTATCCTCCAAATTATTCAAAGGGAAATGTCTCCACATTTCGCGCTAACCAACGGCGGATAGACCAAAAAGAGGGCCCCGCCGCCAAATTGCTGCCCAGTTGGGGATTTTTGATCTCCGCGCCCTCTCTCTGCCAGATCGACAACGCGACACCAATCGCCGCGACTTTCTCCATTTGTTTATCCTGAATTACCAGCTCCGGCGCGGTTTCTTCGGCGGATGCCAGCGCGGTCGCCGGAAAGACACGCTGGAGCACGATCATCGATAGTAGGAAAATTCCTAGTGACGCGAAAACTAAGCTCATCCCAACAACGGTTAAGATTAATCCATGTGTTACAGTGCTCAAAGTTTGCCTCCCAATTGATAGAGCAAGACAGACCCTAAAGGTTTGATAAACCTTTAGGGTCTTGATAAATAACTCTACGCGGCGGTGACGCCCTTTGCCGCGAGATGCTTTCTGATGGTATCTCCGAGCCGCTCGATACCCTCTTCGATTTTCTCCGGTGTCGCGGTGGCGAACGTGAGCCGCAGGGTAGTATATCCGGTATCATCGGGATAGAACGCGTTGCCCGGCACGAAGGCGACCTTGTTCTCTATCGCTTCTTGGAGCATTTCCGCAGTGTTCGCGCCCTCTGGCAACACCACCCAGAGGAATAGTCCCCCCTGAGGTCTAGTCCACTTTATCCCTTTGGGGAAGTATTTCTCCATAGCCTCTAGCATCACTGTACGGCGGTGGCGATAGGTATCGCGTATCTTCTGAATATGTACGCGCAAGAAACCGCGACTGCAAATGTCGTGGGCGATAGCTTGTTGGAAAATACCAGTGTGCAAGTCCGCGCCCTGTTTCCCTTTGACCAGCATATTGATGATACGCGCGGGCGCGACGACCCAACCTAACCGCATACCAGGGGACAAAGTTTTGGACAACGTGCTGAGGTAAACAACATTTTCCTTGTGGAGCGAGACAATGGGGAGAATATCCGCGCCCTCGAACCGCAGTTCGCCATACGGGTCATCTTCGACGATGAAGAAGCCCTGCTCCGCCGCGATATGCACCAATTTCTGGCGGCGCTCGAAGGAGAGCGTGACCCCCGCGGGGTTGTGGAAATTTGGTAGGACGTAGATGAATTTCGGTTTTTTCGGCAGCTTCTCCAATAGCGCGGGCAGTTCATCGACACGCATTCCGTTATCATCCATCGGAACGGTCACGATTTCGGGGCCATAGGCGCGCCATGCCTGTAACGCGCCGAGATAGGTAGGACGTTCGGTGATGATGACATCACCATGATCCAGAAACATCTTGCCGACTAAATCTAACGCTTGTTGGGAGCCGCTGGTGACGAGAATGTTTTCCTCCTCCGCGGGGAGTTTGTATTTCCGCATCATGTGCGCCAGCCATTCCTTGAAGGGCCCGTAGCCCTCTGTAGGTCCGTATTGCAAGGCGCGCTGTGCAAGTTCCGGCACGTTCATCAAATAATCACAAGCCTCGCGCACTTCACGCGCCGGAAAAAGCTCCGGCGCGGGCATTCCTCCCGCGAAGGAGATGATGTCCTCGCGCTGTACCAGTTTGAGCAGTTCGCGAATGGCGGAGCTTTTCATGCCCTCCGTGCGCGTAGCGAACATCTCCTCCCAAGTCGTGGTTGTTTTCCCATCTAAATCAGTTTTCATTTCAAAAAAACCTCCTCGTTTTTTTATCTCACCGACCGCGTCGTCGGTGATAGCTAA
>CAZSIG010000080.1:5769-10621 GCA_964606195.1 uncultured Anaerolineales bacterium | reverse complement strand
CCCTTCAAAAACCATTGTTGATCGAAACTGATGAAATCCAAATCGGTCTGTTCCAAAGCATTCCGAAGTTTGTCAACGAAAACCGCGCCGCACTGTGCGTATATCTCCTCCGGTACTAGATCCGCCTTCTCATCTTCCCCCACTATACCTTCGTTTAACCGATGTGAGTAAGGAAATTTGGCTGCAAACTCGCGGTTTTGGTTATCATCGTCCATTTGAACCTTGATAACCGCAAATTCGCCATATTCAGGATTGGACCCCGACCGCTGCTCGATTACTGTGCCCGAGGAATATTCTAAAGCAGGAAACACTAGCTTTTGCCCTATTTCATAGCTATCTTGAGGACGGTAGAGCACTCCCTGGTCTTGCAGTTTTCTGAGTTTCTCACTCTCGCGTTCAATTTGCCGGCGAATAAGCGCGATTGCTAACTCTTCGATGTCAAAAGGTCTATTTTCTTCGATGATGAGATTATACAAATCTTCCAGAACCTGTTGGTTAACATCGAACTTCTGCAACCAATATTCATCAGACCGCGTCTCTTGTACCAATTTCCCCTCCATAATCCGATATCCTTCTTAACTTTGTATAGAAAATCTTTTGCTCTATGACGCCACGTTTTGCGCGGCGCGGTATCGACACGCTATGCGGGTGATTGTGAACGTCCTAACACACGCCGAAATAATCGGGCAGCCTCTCCCTTTTCCCATACCACCAACAGCGGCACTGCCACACACAGAGAGGAATAAGTACCGGTCAGCATACCCGCCAGCATGACAAATACGAACTGCTTAATGGTAACTCCACCGAACAGTAGAATAGCCAACAACACGAATATCGCGTTCAACTGCGTGGCTAAAGAGCGGTGCAAAGTCTCCAGCAAACTACGATTAACGACCGTTTCGAACGGCTCACCGCGCCGTTTGGGATAATTCTCGCGTACGCGGTCGAACACTACAATCGTATCCTGTACCGAGAAGCCAACGACCGTCAATATCGCGGTCAGGAACAACGCGTCTATTTCCCACCCCAGAATAATGCCGAATAGTGCATATATGCCGATGATAATGACCACGTTATGCACCATTGCCAGAATAGCACATATTCCATAACGCAAAGAGTTAGGAACTCGGCGGAAGGCAAAGACGATGTAGCCCAAAATAACCACCGAGGCGAAGAATATCGCGGTGGAAGCCGAACTGGTCACTTCCCGCCCAACCGTCGGTCCCACGGATTGATAACGCAACTCTGTCACCGCGCCGAACTTGTCCTCTAGTTCGCTGATGATAGTCTCTTTCAAGTCCACATCAATCTGTTTGGTACGAATGACCGCGATGTTCTCCTCTCCAGCGGTCTGCACGTTGGTATCTCCCAATCCCTCATGCGCGGTAAACACCGCCAAAATGTCAGCCGGCTTGACCGCTTGCTCGAATTCCAACTCTAACATCGCGCCGCCAGTAAAGTCAATAGAGGGACGTACCGGCGCGCCATACATAATCGTGGAGACTACCATCGCCCCAACAGCGATGGCCAACAAGACACCCGAGAAAGTGAAGAACCATCTCCGCTTGCCCACTAGGTCAAAGAGGAATTTACCTCCTAGAACCTTTTCAGGTACTTCGTGAATTCCCAATAAAAGCTTGTTGCGCCGCAAATCCTCTCCGCCCATATCAAACAAGAACTGCAAGAAAGTGCGCGAAACTGTGATAGCGGTGAACATGCTGATGATTACACCGATGCCCAACGTGATCGCGAACCCCTTGACGATGCTGGCGCCGAACTGCGTTCCAAACCAATATAAAATCGCGCAGGTGATCAATGTCGAGAGATTTGAATCTCGAATCGAGGTCCAGGCGCGGTCAAATCCTGCGGAGATTGCCGCGTTTAGGTTTTTACCCGCGCGCAACTCCTCCTTCATCCGCTCAAAAATCAAAATATTGGCATCTACCGCGGTACCCACCGACAACAAGAAACCCGCGACACCGGGCATGGTCAGAGTTACCGGAACGAACCACGGCGGCCAGGGAAAAGGAATCCCTAACTTGAAGGTCGCGAAAACCAGCAGTCCATAGATGATGAGCGCCAAGTCCGCGATCAGCCCCGGCAAGGCGTAATAAGTTACCATAAACAATAACACGATGCCCAAGCCGATCGCCCCCGCGGTGATGCTCTTTTGCACAGAATCTTGTCCTAAAGAGGGACCAATGGTGCGGTTTTCGATAACTTTCAGCGGTACGGGCAGTGCCCCATACTTCAATTGAATTACGAGCGACTTGGCTTGTTCCAAATCGAAACCAGCGTCTCCGCCCTGAATGACTCCGCGCCCATCGGGAATAGGACTGCGAATGACGGGGCAGGAGATAATCCTTTTATCCATCGCGATCGCGAGGTATTTTCCCACGTTGTTCGCGGTGAAATCTGCAAATATGTCTGCTCCGTCCGGAGTCAACTCAAACTCGATTTGGGGTCTGCCAATATTATCAAAACCAACCTCCGCCTTACGCAAATCGGTGCCGACCATGATCGTCTCGTATACTTTTTCCGTCGGTGAAACCGTTTCGGTAGCGGCTATCTCATCCTGCGTAGTGGTAATTACAGTTCCCGGCTCTAAAAAAGTACGTCCCGCGTCCACGAATTCCAGCAAGCCTGTCTCACCAAAAGTCCTGATCGCTTGTTCCGGGTCATCAATACCGGGCAGTTCAACAATAATTCGCTTGTCGCCCTGCAACTGCACTACCGGTTCAGAGACGCCCAGCCCATTGACGCGGTTTTCGATGATCCTTCTTGCTGCCTGCATCGAATCATCCGTTATCTCTCCCCCCGGCATATCCGCCTCTAGCAATACTTGCATCCCCCCCTGCAAGTCTAGTCCTTGATGTACTGTAATATCGCGGTCTATCCTTATTGGACCAAGATTAAATTTTATCTGGTTATTGGAAGGCCAATCGATCCATACCGCGACTATCGTCAAAATTAGAATAGCTACGAGTATTCTCAAGTTTTTCTGTTGCATAAGATTATATTTTCCCGTCTCCTTTGTTTAGTATAGCGCGCGGTGCTATACGCTCTCGCGCCGCGAAAGAGGATTATAACTCAGAGGGATATTTGTGTCAAATTGTAAAATAAATGTGGAAAGAGAAACTACATTGACATTATAGAGTTGTTGGTTTATAATTTCCGCCATGCAATCTTGGGAAACCCTGACGCGAAAAACGATCCTAGACCACAGCGAATACCTGAAAGTTGAAGACCACGCCGTTCGTCTCCCAGACGACCGCGTCATCTCGCGATGGCCTTGGCTCATCATGCCCGATTACGTCAATGTCGTGGCTATAACCACCACAGGCGAATTTCTCTGCTTTCGCCAGACCAAGTACGCTGTGCGCGGTACTTCATTAGCTGTTGTGGGAGGATACCTTGAGCCGAGTGAAGAGCCGCTCGCCGCCGCGCAGCGCGAACTTCTCGAAGAGACCGGCTACGAAGCCTCCGAGTGGATCGACTTGGGGCACTACGTCGTAGACGGCAATCGCGGCGCGGGCACAGCCCACCTCTTCCTCGCTCGCGAAGCGCGCCGTGTGACTGCGCCGGACGCCGATGATTTAGAGGAACAAGACCTACTCCATCTCAGCCGTTCAGAAGTAGAAACCGCGCTCGCGGCAGGAGAATTCAAAGTGCTCTCTTGGACTACCGTTGTGGCGCTGGCGTTGCGATATATCGAAAATCTATAGCTGACTGCTGACGACTAAAAGCTGAAAATTCATAAAGAAAAGGAGATTTGAAAAATGACTTATGCTGATGTTTGGCGACCAAGAGTACGAAATTACGCATTACTTTACGATACCGCGCTGGTTATCGGCGGCTCTCTGCTCATCGCGTTGATGGCGCAATTAGCGATACGACTGCCGTTCAGCCCGGTGCCCGTTACCGGGCAAACCCTCGCGGTGCTGCTGTTCGGTGCCCTATTGGGCAAGAGGCGCGGCGCGGCGACCGTAATGCTTTATCTCACAGAAGGTGCGATGGGGCTCTCCGTTTTCGCGGGCGGCACCAGCGGCGCGGTTGTCCTTGCGGGTCCTACCGGTGGCTATCTGATGGGATTCGTGTTCACCGCCGCGCTGGTCGGCTGGTTGGCGGAGCGCGGCTGTGACCGTCACCTATTGACTACGGCAGGCGCGATGCTATTGGGCAACGCGGTCATTTATCTGACCGGCGTATTCTGGCTTACGCAGTTCGTGAGTGTTAAAAACGCCATAGCCGCGGGGATGTTGCCCTTCATCGCGGGCGACCTCTGTAAAATCGCCTTGGCAACCGCCACGCTACCGTTGGGCTGGCGCGTTTTAGGTACATAAGATTAGCTGATCAATTCGAGCATATCAAATAAAGAAAAGACCTGATAAGCACACAAACTTATCGGGTCTTTGTCTTACTCCGCGTGCTCCGCGCTTAATTATCACGCGGTTTACATAAGCTTCATCAGCAAAGGAGGCTAATATATGAGCATCGAAATTCGCGAGATGACTATCACAGATTATGAAAACGCCATCGCGCTTTGGAAGGCTTCAGCGGGAGTCGGCTTGAGCAACGCGGACTCGAAAGAGCACATCGCGCAATTTCTGGAGCGAAATCCCAGTCTCAGCTTCGTCGCTTACGACGGCGCGCAGCTCGTTGGCACCGTCCTATCTGGGCACGATGGACGGCGCGGTTATATTCATCATTTAGCCATCCGTGCATCTCATCGCGGTGACGGACTAGGACGCGAGTTGGTTGCGTGGTCCCTAAAGCGGCTTAAGGTTATCGGCATCGACAAATGTCACATCTTCGTCTACGCGGACAATCACAACGCCATCGCGTTCTGGGA
>CAZSIG010000080.1:4448-5669 GCA_964606195.1 uncultured Anaerolineales bacterium | reverse complement strand
ATAACGCTCCATATACTCTCGCGCCAAATCGCGCAGTTCCTGTTCCAACGCGCGCCTATCCGGCGCGGCGGCGAGCTCCTGCGCCAGATACGTTTCAATCGTCTCTCGCGCCGCGCTCTTGCCAACTTCTCCGATATACCCGTCAACCGCGCGCTCTACCATTGTCACAGCTTCGGGATTAGCCGCGAACGCGCGCAGCGCGGCTTCTAAACCGCGCGCCAAATCCGCCCGTTCATCTGCATCTGTGTGATAGTAATAATTCGCCGCGCCTAACTCCTCGACAAGTCCCAACGCTTCTCCCACCGCGAATATCGTGCGCGCCCAGCGCGGGTCGCCTAAATCGAAGATATGCAGCGGGCTGACCTTGCGCTGGCGGTGCGCCTCGTAGCGCCGTTTATAATCCTCAAATTGCTGTAGGGCATAAATCGTCAAGCCGTGCCGCGTGCAAAGCACCGTGATACGCTGCGCGTCGCGCGTCGAGGTCAACATCTCCCCGCGCCGCGTCTCGTGCCCGAACAGCGACCGCGCCGCGTCCTCCACGCCGATGACGATGATAGATTCGACGTTCACGCCCGAATCGGTCATCAGGGTTGGGTCGTAATTCCAAAAGGGCACCGAATCCTCGCGAAGTTGCTCCAGCCGCTCCGCCGCGGTGACTTCCGCTTGCTTATCCCTGATTACATCCTCGATTCGTACTTCGCGCAGTGGCGCAAAAGTGACACGGCCAAACTCAAGGATTACATCATGTAATTCTTCGCTGCCGCCCCCCGCCCAGGCGTACAGTCCATTCATTTTACTCAACAACCCCGTTACTTTTTGTTTCACATCGGGAACGTATTGTGTGTAATATTTATCTACATCATTCGCGGAGGTCAGTTCGTGAGTCAGCGGGTTCAACGCGCGACTGCGTCCCTCCGCCAGTTCCGCGGCGCGACGCGCCAGTTTATCGCGCGCCTCTGTCAGCTTATCCGCTAGGGCGCGGAGCTTAGCCAATTCTCTATCAGTTTGGGTGCTCAACGCCGCGAGGATGCCGAGCGTCAGGTCGCGTTGTAGTATCTGAAACTTCGTGGTCAGGCGATTTTGCTGCAAGAGTAGGTAGCTATCGCGAGCCTTTTTGATGCGTCCCTTTTTACCGAACGGCAGCGATTTGACCGCCCTGCCTAACTCCGCGTAGCTCTCGACGATGCGTCCCTCTGAACTTTTCAGCCGTTCCTGTATCTC
>CAZSIG010000080.1:0-4348 GCA_964606195.1 uncultured Anaerolineales bacterium | reverse complement strand
AACGCTCTACTCGCGGCGGTATATCCGTGTCTTTGATGCCCTCCGACGCGCTACTCTCCAGATGTATTCGAATCGGGCGATTTCTGGGGTCTACCGCGATTTTCGCCATGAGACTATCGGAGAGAAGTTGCAGGTCATCCATAAACGCATCGGTAATATCACGTATCCAGGCGCGGTCTGCCCATTGGGGAGAATTGGGAGCGGGAGATATTTCGGAGATTATGTGCGCTCCCAAACGCGTCGCGCAAGCCTCGATGAGCACCGCAGCGGGGAAAGCGAGGGTCGCGGTGCCGACGCCGCTGTACGCGGTGACGTGCCCGTAATCCATGCCGGTCAGCGCTTTAACGTTGTCGAAAACGCTCTTCGTCGCCTCGCCCACCTGCGAGCTGGTTTGTAGAAAAATGCTCTCCGCGATCATCGGCGCGAGTTCCGATAGCCCCGCGAGCATCTTGCCCTGTTCATTCACGGCGTCAACTAGATAGCAAATCGAGAAGGGCGAACGCACCTGGTCAACGCGCGTGCCGCCGGGGTAATCTACCGTGAACCTTCCCCCCTCCATGAAATAATCCAACTCTTGTAACGCGGCGTATGAGTTCGCCTTGATGGCATCAGAGGCGACGGTGGCGAAAGCCTGCGGCAGCACGACGACGCCGTTGATGAAGCAAAATTCCTCGCGCACGCCGTTGATGACCGCGAAATGACGCATCAAGTACGCCATATCGAGGAAAATCCCGCTACCGGTGCCGCCACACACTGACGTAATCACGAAGGCATTGATACCCTGTGACCGCGCAATCTGACCCTGTTCGCCGATGGTCGCGCCCGCGAGGCGAATATTTGAGAGGTCGCGAATCGCCTGTTCGAGGCGCGGGCGCACCGCGCCCTCGAAGTGGTAAAACAACGCGAGCCTGCCCATCGGGCGAACCTGTTGCGCGCCCGCGGTAATCGCTCGCGCCGGCAGCTCGTCCGGCAGCCACGCGGCTATCGCGGGGTGGCGATCGAGGTGCTTGATGATGCCGCTCGTCGGCACGTGCCCGATGTTTATTAGTTCCGTGCCCTTGTCCAGGCTGACCGGTTCGCCGCGCGCGGTGTTGACGGTGATGCCCTCATCCGCGGTGTCGAACACCAGCAGCTTGATGATGCGGAATACCTCCGGACCAAATGTATCCAAAAACCGCGCCTTCAGGCGGACGACTACTTCGTGTCCCGTTCCGCCCAAGCCCACGATGAGCGTCGGGCGAAATGCGGCGCGAGTATCGGTGATAATCTCACTCATGTAATACCCCTTTGTAAATCAGCAAATGTGCAAATCAGCAAATTGGCAAATTGACAAGTCAGCAAATGAGCAAATTTTGCATATTTGCTTTTTGCGTATTTGCGTATTTCTTACTCCGCATAAAAACACGCGCCTACCAAACCCGGACCTGCGTGAGTGCCGATGACTGGGCTGAGCGGCGCGGTGTACAGTTCGACGCAATCGAAGCGCTCCGCGATATTTTCGCGCAGTTCTGCCGCTTCCTGCTCCGCGTTGGCGTGGACAACCGCGATGTGTACTTTACGTCCTTGAACTCTCTGCGCAATTATATTCAACAATCGCCGTTTTGCTTTTTGCTTGGTGCGTACTTTCTCCAACGCGTTGACGCGCCCATCTTCGATGCACAGTAGCGGTTTTATCCCCAACGCGGTGCCCAGCAACGCCGCCGCGCCGCCGATGCGCCCCCCTTTGTGTAGATATTTCAATGTGTCCACCGCGAAGATGGCGTTCATTCGCTCAATAAGCTCGTTGACCAAGTTTACAACCTGTTCCGCGGACATGCCTGCCTGCGCAGCGCGGGCTGCTTCCAATATCAAAAAACCCTGTCCCATTGTGGTGAAACGCGAGTCGATAACGTGAATCGGTATTTTAGATAAATTCTGACTCGCGGTCAACGCGGCGGCAACCGTGCCGCTCATCTCGCCGGAGATGTGAATAGAGATAATCGCCTCGACGTTCTCCGCCAGTTGTCGATAGAGGTTCTCGAATTCTCCCACTGGCGGCTGCGATGTGGTGGGTAGCGCGTCACTCGCTTCTAATTTTTCGTAAAACTGCGCGGGGCTGATATCCACGCCATCCAAGTAGGTTTGATCAGGAAATATAACTCTCAATGGAATAAGCTGAATATTGTATGAATCCACCAAATCCTGGGGTAAATACGCGGTACTGTCAGTAACAATAGCGATACGACTCATTTTCTTCCTTGCTCTCCTTTATAAAAATCTGCAAATGGGCAAATCAGCAAATATAGTAGTCATTTGCACATTTGCCTACTTGCCCATCTGTAATAATAGCATCTACACCCAAACGCGTCAACTCGCGGCACCTTTCGGCATCATCGACTGCCCATACATTGACCGCGTAGCTGTTGCTTTTCGCCCAGCGCATATACGCGACATCAACCATGCTGTGATGAGGATGCAGGGCGTCTGGTTTCACCCAGAGACGCAACCAGGCGCGCCGTAGATAAACCGGCTGGGTGGGCGCGTAGAGTAAGCCCGTCTTGATGCGAGAATCAATCCGTTTGATGCGCCAAACAACCAACGGATTGAACGAGGATACGATTACCCGTTTATACATATTATTATGGGCAATCAATCGCGCCACACGTCTCTCCAATCCACTATTCTGTATTATACTAGATTTAAGCTCAATGTTAAAAAACATACGCGGCGCGAGAGCGGTTACAACTTCTTGCAAAGTGGGAATGCGCTCGCCCGCGCCCAAATCCAGTGATTGCAGTTCCGCCAGAGTCAGGTCGCGCACGCGTCCCTGCCCGTTGGATACTCTATCCACCGTGAGATCGTGGATAACCACAATCTCATCATCGCGAGATAACTGTACATCTAACTCTACGCCATTCGCGCCCCACTCCTGCGCGGCGCGAAACGCGGCTATGCTGTTCTCCGGCGCGATCTGGTGCGCGCCGCGATGAGCTAAAATTAGAGTCATGAGACACCAACCATTATAGGACGCGGTCTAACGCGAGTTTTCAGAATTTAAGCTATTTATTCGCGTCGGCACTGGTTCAGTTGAATTTGATTTTCTCCGATCACGCTCTTAGCCCTCGTCCGCGAGGGCGAAATAACGGCGCATCTCCCTCAACGCCCCCGCGGACGGGGGCTTAGAGCCGTTTGACGCGGTATCTAATTTAACGGAACAGTTCCCTGATTATAAGGTTACATCGAAATCAACACTACTCCCGCGACAATAGAGGCAGAGCCAAGTATTTTGTATCTGTCTATAGTCTCGCTGAGAAAGACGAAGGATAGAAACAGCACGAACAGCGGTGTGACCTCGCTAACCGCCTTGACTACCGGCGGATTGCCCAAACTGACCGCGTAGAGAAGCAGTATCCACTTACCGATCACAAAAACCGCTCTGCCGGAAACGATCAAGATCCGCTCCCCGTTAACCCAATCAAACTGGGGTCTGAGCACGAGGAACATCAGCAACATGATGATAAACGCCCTGATGAAATAGTAGGTTGCGGGGTTAACGAACCGCGCGGTTAAGATGTACTTTATCAGATATACATTGATGCCGAAGAAAAACGAGCTACAAAGGGGAATTAGCAGCTCTTTGGAAACTCCATGGGGCGCGGTTTGGGGCTTGGAGTGGGCGATTCGCATATTCAGTACGATGACTCCCGCGACGACCGCGCATATTCCTACGATGTCAAGCGGCTTCAAGTACGCTAACGAAAAACTTCGGAGTAGCGGCAAGATGAGCATCGCGAACAACGGGGATAGGGATAGCAGCGCGCTGGCAGTACTCGCGTCCGTCATCTCGAACGATTTGAAGTAGAAGTAGTTTGCCGCGCTGTCAACGATCGAGGCGATGATGACGAGAATGATCGCCCGCGGAGTCGGTGTAAGTTGAAAGAAAAAGGGCGCGAAGGGGATCATTAAGGCGAAGATGACGGCGAAATTCACGCTGATATAATCTTTGGGACGCGCAAAGCCCATGACGTATTTCGCCAATATGTTATTCAGCGCGCCGAACAGCGCGGAGACCAAGCTTAGTAGGATGGGAAATTCCATTTGTAACATGTGGCGGGATTGGTTTAGTTAAGTTGGATATAGATCACGAATGACCAAATTACGCGAATTCTCTTTCTTTTTTATTCGAGCTATTCGTAAGTTCGCGATATTCGTGATTGATAGGGAGAATTGTCCAAATTATATCAAATTCCTACTATTAAGCCAAATGCAAGCCAGAGAGTGGTGGTTTCGGTGTTCTTAGTGGCAGGGCTTTCGCAAAGTCGCGTGGTGTGCATTATGTGTCACCCTGAGCGCCGCGAAGGGTCTCGTT
>CAZSIG010000079.1:0-10651 GCA_964606195.1 uncultured Anaerolineales bacterium | reverse complement strand
CATGATACCAGGGCGGCTGCGCGAAGCCTACCCGCGGGGGTATTCTTAGCCGCCGCTCCAAATCATCGGAAAAACGGCAGGTATGGAAACCTGCCCTACCCCACGAATCCGCGTAGAGCCTTATGTTTTCTCTGCGACAAAAAACTTCGGCTGAATTATACCACTCTGACGCGCAAAATAAAAGTATGATATATAACGCGACGCGTTTTCATAAATATTCGGGCTTAGGAGGTAGTATTATACAGCTTAGTTACAACACACCTATAAAGGGTACACCTGCGCCGACCGCGTTAGAATAATACTAAACGCGGCGCCACAGCAGCCTGTTATTCTCCATTACCCCGCGCACTCTATTGTCTTCTTGCAAAGAGACCAACGCGGCGTGTATCGTCGTCAGATTCAGAAAGTAGTTATGTACCGCGCCCATTTGCGCTTCGTAGTGATTGCAAACCGCGGTGAGCAAGTCCTGGCTCTGTTGAGGTTGAGCCAGCAACTCGTAGACAATTTCGCATATCTCTTGCAGCCGCGCGATATTGGCGGGAATAACGGCATCGTTCGGCTCTACTGGCGCGCCGTGCCCCGGAATGTAATGCTCGTAATCGGCTTGCATCAGCATCTCAAGTGTGGCGATGGCGCGATTAATCTGCGTGTAAAACGGGATTTTGTACTTCTCAAGTACCGCGATGGGGAAAAACGCGTCAGCGCAGAATAGCGTATCGCCGTATCCTACTCCAATTTGCCCGGGACTATGCCCGGGCAGCGGCACGATGTTCAGTTCTATTTCACCGATGGTTATTGTTCCTGTGTCAATATGATGATGGACGGGACAAGGTTTTGCCAACAGAAACTTGTTACGCAATTCATACGGCGGTTCCGCGCCACCAAAAAGATACAGCGGTTCAAGCAACGGGTTCGCCGCGACCGCGTCCTCAAGTGCTGGAGCGTAGACTTCGCAGTTGCACCGCCGGGTGATATATTCGCCGCCGCCGAAGTGGTCGGCGTGGGCATGAGTGATGATTACGGCGCGAAGTTCTGCCTCCAGTTCAGATACCGCGCGCAGGGCGTTCTTGCCCGCGTCTTTGTCTAAGCCGGTGTCAATCAGTATCGCTTCCTCACCGCGCGCGATCAGCCCCATATTCGAGCCGCCTTGTATCAGATAAACTTCAGGTTCGATTTGTACTAATCTTTTCATAAGCTACTCCTTCCTTGATAAGGAATAGAACTTACACAAAACTTCAGCGTAATTTTACCGCCGAGGGCGCGGAGAACGCGGAGTTTTAATTGCTGGCTTTAACTATCCACAACCAATGAATTTTAACAACCGCTCATAACCCTTGCTGTCTAACTGCTATGTTCGGGCTACGATGAGCATACTTTAATTTCGCTCTAAGCCCCCGTCGCGGGGGCGGCTGCGACCAAAACCGCGTCCTATGCCCTAACGCCTCCGGGGACGGGGGCGGAGAGCCAGGTAGGGCGTAATTAAGTCGCTTTCATAGGGTGTACATTATACTTAAACACTCAGAGGCTCATAACCACGTATGACAGATACAAAAAAGCTCTACTCGGTATTCTCTGCGCTCTCCGCGCCCTCGGCGGTGAATTATCGCGCGATCTGTGCACGCTCTATAAACTTAAGAAGGGGATGATCTCGTTGGAGTTCATCCCCTTCACGTTTTACGCAATACGTTTTACGTTCTACTTCTTACGCGGATTCCTGATTTCCGCCTGCGCTGCCGCCAAGCGCGCTACCGGCACGCGGAACGGAGAGCAGCTAACGTAGTCAAGTCCCACGCGGTGGCAGAAATCGATGGAGGAGGGATCACCGCCGTGCTCACCACAGATGCCGATCTCCAGATCGGGATTGCTCTCCTTGCCATCTTCAACGCACATTTGCACCAAGCGCCCTACACCAGCTTGATCCAATGACTGGAAGGGGTTCTCCGGCAAAATGTCCTGATCGACGTATTGGATCAAGAATTTGCCCTCGGCGTCGTCTCGACTGTAGCCGTAAGTCATCTGCGTCAGGTCATTGGTACCGAAGGAGAAGAATTGGGCATACTCTGCGACGTCACCCGCGGTCAAGGCGGCGCGGGGCACCTCGATCATCGTACCGAACATATACTCCACTTCGACACCCTCTTCCTTCATCACCTCTTTAGCGACCGCCTCCAGCTTCTCTCGCTCCAACTTCAACTCATTAACGTGTCCGACCAATGGGATCATAACTTCGGGGATAACCTTGATCCCGCGCGCGGCACATCGACAAGCCGCCTGGAAATAAGCGCGCGTCTGCATCTCGGTCAAGCCTTTGTACATGATACCGGCGCGGCAGCCGCGCAGCCCCATCATCGGGTTAGTTTCCCACAGACCGCGCACCACTCGCAGCATCTCCTCTTTTTCTTGCAACTCGGCGCGCAGATCATCTAGCTCTTCGAAATCTACGGTATCCATCAGGATTTTCAACTTGAGTTCGTAAATCTCTTCGGTCAATACCTCAGCATTGGGCAAAAACTCGTGCATCGGCGGATCAATCAAGCGCATGATGACCGGCTTGCCATCCATTGCCCTGAAGACACCCTCGAAATCCTGTTCCTGGAACGGCAACATCTCTTCCAGCGCCGCCTCGCGCTCCGCGTCATCGGCTGCGATAATCATCCGCACCACCGCGTCGCGGGCGCGGTCATCGAAGAACATGTGCTCTGTGCGACACAGCCCAATGCCCTCAGCACCAAAGGCGACCGCCTGCGCCGCGTCTTCTTCCTCATCGGCGTTGGCACGTACTCCCAGACTACGAATCTCATCCGCCCAGCTCAGAAGCTTGATCAAGTCCGCTTGCTCTTCGTACTTCGCCTCAACCAGATCGATAGCCCCTTTGAAAACCTCTCCGGTAAAGCCATCAATGGAAATGACTTCACCCTCTTTAACGACGATGTTGTCCTTAGTAAATCTGCGCCGCGCCGTGTCCACCGAAATATCTTCACAACCGGCTACACAAGGCAGATTTTTACCCCGAGCCACCACCGCGGCGTGGGAAGTCGCGCCACCTTTCTGCGTCAGCACACCCTTAGATGCCATCATTCCCGGCACATCATCGGGAGATGTTTCGGGACGAACCAGCACCACCGCTTCATTTTGCTCAGCAGCAACCTTAGCGCGTCCCGCGTCGAAGATCGCTTTACCCACCGCCGCGCCCGGAGAAGCGTTCAAACCTTTGGCGATCAACGTTTTCTCAGCTTCAGGGTCAAAGGTAGGGCGCATTTGCATCTCTACCTCCAACGGTTTAATGCGCAAGACCGCCGCTTCCTTAGTGATCAACCCCTCTTCTGCCTGATCCACCGCGATCTTAATCGCCGCCGCCGCGGTGCGCTTGCCGGTACGCGTCTGGAGCATCCAAAGCTTGCCATGCTCGACAGTGAATTCCATGTCCTGCATATCTTTATAATGCTGTTCCAGTTTTTCGGCTATCGCCAAGAATTCTTTATACTTCTCAGGCATGATCTCTTCCATGCTCGGATATTTCTCCGCGCGCTCCTTCTCAGAGATGCCTTGAGATTCAGCCCATTCACGCGACCCCGCCAGCGTAATCTTCTGTGGCGTGCGGATCCCCGCGACCACATCTTCACCCTGCGCGTTCATCAGGAACTCACCATACAGATATTCGTGCTTGCCGGTTCCCGGGTCGCGCGTGAAAGCTACGCCAGTGCCGGACTCGTCGCCCATATTACCGAACACCATCGTACAAACGTTAACCGCGGTGCCCCAGTCGTGGGGAATACCCTCACTATCGCGGTAGGCGACCGCGCGTTCGCCGTTCCACGAATCGAAGACCGCCTTAATCGACTCTCGCAATTGCTCCATCGGATCGGTGGGGAAATCTTCGCCGAGTTCTTTTTTGTAGACCTCTTTGAATTTCTTCACCAAGTCTTTCATCCCATCCAAAGTAATATCCGCGTCGGCTTTTACTCCTTCTTCCTCTTTTTTCGCTTCGATCAACGGCTCAAAATTCTCATCGCGCCTGATCCTTTTCACAATATCGCCGAACATGGAGACGAAGCGACGATAGGCATCATATGAGAACCACTCATTATTAGTTAGTTTCTGCAATGCCGCGCGCGTCGTCTCGTTCAAACCAAGATTTAGAACCGTATCCATCATACCGGGCATCGAAACTCGCGCCCCTGAGCGGACAGATACCAATAATGGGTTCTCCGCGTCGCCGAACTTCTTGCCAGTCTGCTTTTCGATTTCTTTCAATGCCTCTAACGTCTGCTCCCACATCCCTTCGGGGAACTCGTTCGTCTTCATGTACTCGACACAAGCTTCGGTAGTAATAGTGAAGCTCGGGGGCACCGGCGCGCCCGCCAGCATCATTTCCGCCAACCCCGCGCCCTTTCCTCCCAGAATTTCCTTTCTCTTAGCCAATTCAGGCTCATAACCCAACGTCTTTTTCAAGTCCTCCGCTGCAGAACTAGAAAGATATACCCATTTTTTAGCCATTTTCTAAAACCCTCCTTAAATAAATTGTTCCATACATAAGATTTATAAGTGAGATTATGATTCCACCAAAAACAGCGTAGCTCTTACCAAACCGCGCGGTCAGCCTTCGCCTTATTCCTGTAGAATCATGTCGTCAGATGGCAAAATTAACTGCGGTTCGTCAACGTCCGAGGAACCGCAGATTTCCTAAAAAGGACTCACATACAACACCATCTATTGGATTATAACTTTAATACGCAAATTTGGCAAACGACCTATTTAAGTTTTTTCTGATTTCGCGCCATGCGTGCCGCTTCTAATATCGCTTCCAACATACTCTCCTCATTCGCGATCCCCTTCCCCGCGATGTCGAATGCCGTGCCGTGGTCAGCGGAAGTGCGAATGATCGGTAAGCCCAGAGTGATCGTGATAGATTTCTCAAAACCGTGCGTCTTCACCGCGATGTGTCCCTGATCGTGATACATGCAGACCACCGCGTCGTATTCGCCGCGAATAGCCATGAAGAAGACGGAATCGGCAGGGATGGGACCGCGTATATCTATGCCGCGCTCCTGAGCAGCCTCAACCGCCGGCGCGATCTGATCCAGCTCCTCCCGTCCCAGAAGCCCGCCCTCGCCGTTGTGTGGATTAAGTCCAGCCACCGCCAGACGTGGCGCGGAATAACCTAATTCGCGCATTCCCTGTTCAGTGATGATGATGGTAGTCAACACATTCTCCTCCGTGATATGCGCGGCTATTTCTCGGAAGGGAATGTGCCGCGTGACGTGGGTCACACGCAACCCCGTAGTCGCCAGCATAGTTGTGCAAAGTGGAGTCTCAGTCACCTCTGCCAAAATCTCAGTGTGTCCGATATAATTATATCCCCCCAGATTCATCGCCTCTTTGTTCAGCGGCGCGGTCGCCACCGCATCTATCGCGCCACTCATCGCCACTTTCGCTGCCTCGATGACATATTCGACCGCGGCGCGCCCCGCCGCCGGACAGACCTGCCCAATAGTCACCTCCGAAAGGTTGAGATTTTGCATATCCAGCAGCGTAACCGTCTCCGGCTCAAACTGCGCGGCATCTATACGCTCGCCCGCGTGAATACGCGAAACAGGCGCGGCGAACTTAGCATCCGCAAAAACGCACGCATCGCCAATGATCAGTGGACGACAAATCTCGTATACCTCGCGGTGTTGCAATGCCTTGGCGACGACTTCGGGACCGACACCCGCCGCGTCGCCGATGGTTATTCCCACTATAGGTAAACTATCTATCTCAATTTCTTTTCTATTCGCTGGTATATCCACTCGCACTTCTCCCTTGACAGACCTCATCCAGATTCAGGGTCATAATCAGCGCGTCCTCGCCGTTATCGGAATAATAATTCTTGCGTCGTCCAACCACCTCAAAGCCGAATTTGGTATACAGATTTTGCGCGGGATAATTCGACTCGCGCACCTCCAACGTCACCAGAATACACTCGAATTGTACCGCGTGACCGATTATATGAGCGATCAACGCCTGAGCAATCCCCTTCATTCGATGTTTGGGGTGCACCGCGATGGTGCTGATATGAGATTCGTCACCGAGCAACCAAGCTCCCACGTAACCCCATATCGGCGCGGTCGAAACGGCGCCCCTTTTTCGCAACAGTTGTCCGATACGGCGCGGCAAATATCTCGCTATTCCCGTAACCTTCGTTTCAGTCGCTCTAGCGCGGGCGACGAAATAGTGCGCCAATTCGTTATGTCGCAGTTCATAACGATACGCGTGTGCCGCCCACGGCGTGGGAAAAGCCACGCGCTCGATTTCCATAATCTCATCTACATCTGCCAATCGCATTGGCATGATCGTATAACCATTACGCGCCATGTACATTAGGTATTCAATCACCAAGGGCACGAAGAAACACCAAGATGATTTTCATTAGCCATCATACGCGACTATACTCACTCGTTAGATTCCTTAGTGTTCTTGGTGGTCTTTGTGGTTAGCTTATTTTCTCACTACCTTTAATTCTCTCGCGCCACAATGATATATTCGCCATTTGTCAAAGATTGCCCGCCGCTCGTAGCAGGAAGCCGTTCTTGCGTCTGCCACCAATAAACCCCTATTCTAATTTCGATGTAATCTCCGCTCGGCAGCGGATAAACCTCGCGCAGCACCTCATTCACTTCCCACGCACTGGTCGGAAACATGCCGGTGCCCAGAATCACGTCGTATCCCCCTACAATCGCCCCTTGTTCATCATGGAGGTGAATAAACAGCGAGTAATCCTTATTCATGCGCGACCGCGCCTGCCAATAGAGGGTCAGCGATTTGTTCTCCACCTGAGCCGCGTAACCGCGTAGGATTAACTCATCATCAAAATTTACACTCACGCGATTAGCCACCTGTCCAACCTTCGCGGGGGACAATATCGGCGGCATGACATACGCAGGTCTGACATATACACACATCAGCAACGGCGCGCTGACGCCCAGCGCGCCGATTACACTCCAAAACAATATATCGCGTCTCAGCACTTTCAGCAATCCCCAGACCAACAATATCGCGATGGCGGGCATCGCGGGGAAAAGATGCCGTCCATAGGGCGAGTAGGTGAGGCGCATGTAACTTAGCAGCGCGCTGAAATTCAGCCCTATCCACACGAGCAACATCCCCACCGCGATTCGCCGCTGCTGATCGGCATCTTTGACAAATCTCCAAAGCGCTCCTATAATCGCGAGCGCCACGAACAAGTATACCGCGATATAAAATAGATCGGACACCAGAATATTCGCCCAACCAAAGACTGCCCAATATGACCGCGCCACGAACCTTAACTCTGATAACAGCTCCCCCAAACTCGGCTTGGGATCGCGAAAGCCGCCGGTCGTGGACAACATGCGCGTCGTCGCTAAAAACTCACCATACAAAAGCTTGTTGCGCACATACCACCACCCACTAATCGCCCCCGTCACCGCGCCGATGACTATGCCGTGAGGTATGACGCGTTTTATCGCTCTATATCCACTCTCTAACCCCGTCACACTCTCATCTTGCCAAAATCCAATGATATACACCAGCGCGACGAGCGGCAGTAGTAGCAGCGCGCTCGGTTTGACCAATAGTCCAACGCCGATCAAAATTCCGATGATTAGGGCGTACTGGCGATTCGCGCCGCGCCGCAAAATTCGCGCACAAATCCACAGAACTATCACTGATACTGCCGTCACCGGCACATCGGGGCTGACCGCGTTGCTCAGAAATATGAACTGCGGAGTGAAGGCGACCAACGCCACAGCTCCCAGCGCGATGTTGTCTCGCGCCGGAAAAATCTCTCGCGCCAACAAATAAGTGAAAATTAGCACTACGACGCCCCACAGCATGGTATAACCGCGCGCCAGATGCACTGCCAAAGCCACGCCGCGATATGGAAATCGTTCTTGCGCGGTGTGGATGTAACGATTTTTGTTTATTGGTGATGTATCGGGTACCGCGCTGCCATAGGTGGGGCTGCGTCTTACGGTGCGCTCGACTCCCGTCGTGTCCACCCACCCGGTCAGCAGCGCGCCTAACGCGTAGTACAGTGGCGGCTGGTCAGCGCGAATCTCGTTCATGCCCCAGATACCCTCTTCTACAGGAGCGCGAATGGGTAAGCTGCGTTCTACCACGAGGTGCCGAACATAGAGATAATGTCCGGTTTCATCGGGGGCTTCGAAAATCGGCACGCTGATGTTATAGAACGCGCCGGCGGTTATGTAGATTATCAGGATTAAGCTGATGGATAGCTTGGAAGCTCGCTCTTTTACCATAGACTTCGCGTCGCTCGTGAAATTCGTAATTGATTAGAGTTGTTCCCTAATAAGCTAGACAGAAAATAGGACGCGGATTTGCGCGGATTGACGCGGATAAATAGCTTAAATCCTGAAAATCCGCGTGAATCCGCGTCCTATATCATTACTTTCCCGTCCAAAATCTTATTTGGGAACAAGGCTATTCCCTGTCGCGGTCATCGCCGTAATCATATTGCTATAAGATTACCACATTCAAGGGTAATTTACAAAGTTCGCGAGACAAAAAATAATACCCATTGGATATGATGGGCATTGATGGGTACAAGAAGGTGCGAAAGCGGTGATCAGTCGCGTCGCAACTCATTGGTGATCCATTCGTAAGGCCTAGGGGATGGTGTTTATGGCAATCAGCACCTCATGTCATTGATACGCGATACGCTGGCAGCGAGAAACAATCACTACCAATTCACTCCGTGTTCTTATCTATCGGTGGCAGCGCTTCCAAGTCAGACAAGCCGAAATACTCCAAAAACGCGACGGTAGTGCCGTACAAGATAGGTCTTCCGGGTTGTTCTAACCGCCCTATTTCCTCGACCAACCCTTTCTCGGCTAAATTTCTGACCACTCCATCGCTGTTAACGCCGCGTATCTCCTCCAATTGAGATCGCGTGATCGGTTGTCGATAGGCAATGATCGCCAGAGTCTCCAACGCCGCGCTGGATAGCCTACCATTTGAGGATAATCCCAAAAATTTCTTGATGTAATCCGCCGTTTCAGGCGCGGTTACGAGGCGCACGGCATCACCGTTACGCGCCAGACGAATGCCGCGTTGGGCATATTCTTCGGACAACTCCTGTAATGCGTCATCTACTAACGTTGTCTCAGCAGATAGCGTTTGAGTCAGACGCGGTACATCTACCGCGCCGTTTGCCACAAATAATAAACTCTCAATTATCTTCTTCGCTTTCGCTAATTCCATAACTCTCCACAAACAAAACCCGCACCTAGTGTGCGGGTATCTATTTTCGTTTTAACTTTAGATCAAGACAAGGTTCTAAACCAACCTACTCCTTGGGATAAGGCGCGTGTTTGATATTGACCTGAATCTTATCTAAAACCAGTCCCATGCTCTTCTCCACAACTTCTCGCGCCACTTGACACACTTCTTCTGTCTTCATCGGCACATCGATCTCCGGACTGGTCTCCAAATTCAAGGTGATCTCTACGCCCTTTCCTTTGCTAACTACCACCGGCGTGACCTTTGTCACATCAGCCAGCTTATCTACATGATATTCCAACCGCCGCGCGATAGAATCAGTCGCGACCTCAACCTCACCACCATCCACCTGCGCGACTTTCACTGCCTTGCGCTTGGGACGCCGTAGTTCAGCGATGATCAAAAACGCGGCAATAATAATTATCACTAAACCACCACCGCTAAAGATAAGACGGTTAAGCGGCTGTGCCAACGACGCGGCAAGGTTCTCCAAGCCATTTTGCGTTATTGAGATCGCTAAATCGGGCACCGCCACTAATACCGCGCTGACGACGATTATCACCAATAGCAATAACAACACGACTATCCGATTAAAAATGTTCATCGATTATCTTCTCCCCCTTTACCCGGCATAAAAATCTATCACAACATTAATTTTAATAATTAACAGCAAACCGCGCCAACTACCCTTCGCGAAATTGTACTATAAAACCACAAACCGCGCAAGTGAGATGAAAGGTTCTGAAGAACCGAAACGAACAAACGGCATAACAAAAAACCCTGCCTTCGTCGCTTCAACTGACGAAAGGCAGGGTTTTTGATTTTGAACCTACTATCTATCCTATTACATAATCAGCGACATCATCGCCTTCTGCGCGTGTAGGCGATTCTCCGCCTCATCGAACGCCGCGGAAATCCAGTGCGTCCGCTCGCCATCGATCATCCCTTCTTCGTTATCAACTACCTCATCGGTGACCTCGTAGCTGCGGTCACAGGGGAGACAGTGCATGTAAATCGACCCCGGCGCGGTCAGCTCCATCATCTCACGATTGCAAACCCAATCCTTGTTCGCGTCGAAAATCTCTTGTGTTTTCTGCGAGTCACCCGAACCTACGGGTGGCTGGAAGATCGGCGTGGCGCACCAGGCTTTCGGGTGTACTACGTCCGCGTCTTTGAACGCCTCTTTCATGTCATAGCTGATTTCAAAAGAACCACCGGATTGCGTCGCGTTGACGCGGCATGCCTCCAAAACCTCATCGTCCAAATCCATACCTTTGGGATGTGCTAAAACAACATCCATGCCCAATAAGGTCGCGGCGATGATTTCGGACTGCGGAACCGCGCGCGGTTTGTGAACACTGGGTGAATAAGCCCAGCTCATCACTAACTTCTT
>CAZSIG010000078.1:0-10678 GCA_964606195.1 uncultured Anaerolineales bacterium | reverse complement strand
GTTACAATTTTTACCTGCTGCATAAATATGACCTTAAATGATGGGATATGAACGCGTATGTGGGAGGCAAAACTATTCCTTTAAGAAATCTCCGCGTCCTCCGCGTGCTCTGCGGTAAATTGTAGTGCGATTTTGCGTAAGTCCTAACTATAAACTGTACATAAGGAGATATATCTGTGAATGATAGATTCATATTCGGAATTGTCCGATTTATGATCCCGCTGCCGCGTGTGGTATGGCAGCGCGCCGTAGCCCACGAAACTCACGACGCGCCTGCAAGAACCGCGTTTATGACTACAGAACACCACCTGGTGCGCGATTTTGTAGTCCGAGAAATCCCCCGCGTGGGCAAACCGTTATCGCCGGAGTTCATCGCGCAGAGTTTGAGTTTGCCCCTCGCGCAGGTGAACCCCATTCTGGACGAACTGGAAGCACACCTGACCTTCTTGTTCCGCAACGCGCGCGGCGAGGTGCACTGGGCATATCCGGTGACGGTCGATGACACCCCGCACCGCGTCACCTTCAGCACCGGCGAGCAGGTCAACGCGGCTTGAGCGATCGACTCGATTGCGACGCCCTTCGTGCAAGGGCAACTACGCGGCGCGGCTCTATCGGTAAATATCGAGACGGAATGTGTGCATTGCGGCAAACCGCTGCATATTGAAGTAGACAGCGAACTAAAGCATTTCATGGTGAAAGAAGATACGAACCCGCTAGTCTTCATCCCACTGGTGGATTTCGACAAGCTGACCGACCCCAGCATCATCGACGCGTTTTGAAGAAACTCCGTTTTCTTCTGGTCAGAAGAACATGCGCGAGAATATCGTCCTCACATGAGCGATAAACGTGGCATATACGTGTCCTTGAGTGTGAGTGCACATATCACAAAAATCACTCAGAGCGCGCTTTTCGCCTTTCCGCGCCGCGAGTGAATGGCCATTATTAGGTGTGATGCTTTTCCAATAAACCACAAAGAACACGAAGAACACTAAGGCAACTCTCGCTCCGTATGATAACTTTTAACCGCGTATGAGCATTACTGACCGAAAAAAATCTTAGTGGTAAAATTATCGTATTACTTTTCCCTATCACTTACTACTTTACCACTACTATTTTCGGGGTGAATTATTATGTTCCAAAAAACCATCGGCATCCTCGCGGGAATGGGACCGCGCTCGACCTCGCCGTTTGTCGATATGGTAGTTACGGAATGTCAACGACAGTACGGCGCGGCGCACGACGAGGACTTCCCCCCGATGATGATTTACTCCTTGCCAACACCTTTTTTCATCGACAAACCTATCGATCACAAATTGATGTGCGAGACCATTTGCACCGGGCTGCAACGGCTGGAGCGCGCAGATGTCGCGTTTATCGCCGTGCCCTGCAACACCGCGCACATCTACTATGCTGAGTTGACGCGGTGCATTCGTGTGCCCCTGCTGAACATGATTAACGAAGTTATCAACACGGCACCGCGTACGGCGCGCCGCGTCGCGCTACTGGCGGCGCGGCCGACTGTCGCGGCGGGCATTTATCGAGAAAGACTGCGCGAGGCAGGTTTGAGCTTGATAGCGAGCGAAAGCTGGCAGACGCGCACCGATGCGTTGATTCGCGCCATCAAAACGTCAGCGGAATATGACTTACTCCAAACGATGTGGTATAATCTCATTGTAGAATTGGAGAACGCGGGGGTGGATACGATAATCCTCGCGTGTACCGACTTGAACGTTGTGAGTACGCAGGTAGAGAGCAACATAACCATGCTCGACGCGACGCGGTGCCTGGCGCGGGCGGTGGTTCGGGAGTGGTTAAAAGGATAACCTGATGAAATTAACAAACACACAAGATAACAACCGCGAGAGAGGCTCAATCAAAGCGTTGCATCTACCTCTACTATTCTGGTCGTTGCCCTTCGTCTTTCTTATGTTCGGGCTACCAATATATAGCAAAGAGTTGGGCGCCAGCGCACTGGAAATTGGGGGAATGTTCTCCATCTTCACCGCGATGACCTTGTTGCTACGCCCGACTGTCGGCTGGGCATTAGACCGCTTCGGACGTAAGTACTTCTTCGTCTCCGCGCTGGCGATTTATACTATCGCGATGGCGTTATTCGCCTTCGCCAACAGCATCGCGGGGCTGTATCTGGCACGATTGGTGCAAGGGGTTGGCTCATCATTTCTGTGGATTGCCATCAATACGATTGTCGCCGATTTATCTTCCCCCGCGTACCGCGGTAGGGAGTTGGGACGCGTGGACGAAATAACCGCGCGTGGTGGGATCATCGGGGTTTTCGCCGGATTTATTTTGATCTCTATGCTACCGGAAGACACCGCGTGGCAAGTTACGTTTCTTGGTTATACAGTGATGACCGCCGCGGGCACACTGTTGGCTTGGAAAAATCTCCCTGAGACCAAGCCCACTGCGGGTCCCCCCACGCGGCGCACCCAACAACTGTCGCCACAGTTGTTCAAATTGATGTTCATCGTCTTCGTGACCGGCGCGTCCGAAGCGCTGCTCGCGCCGATCTACCTCATTTTCCTGCAAGATAAGTTCACTACGAATATTGGTACTCTCGCTTGGGCGTTTCTCCCCTCAGGATTGGTCTACGCGTTCCTTGCCACACGCTTGGGCGGGTTCAGTGACCGCTTTGGACGCGCTGCGATGATCATCGTAGGACTGTTGGGATCGGGGATAATCTCAATACTGCTGCCCAATTCGCCCTCGCTGGTGTGGGTGGCGGCGCTTTATACACTTTCCGCCGCGATATGGGGCATATCGGAGCCCGCCGAAGCCGCGCTGGTGGCGGAATTATCGGGACGCGAGTTGCTGGGGACTGGTTACGGGCTGCACAGCTTGGCAGGCATGCTGGGCGCGACGATTGGTCCCCTTTTCGGAGGGTGGTTCTACGACACTATCGGCGGCGCGGCACCTTTCTACCTCAATGGTATCACTTTGATTGTCAGCGCGGTGTGGGTTGCAGTGTTTCTGCGACACCGCAATGCCTAACTTGCGCACTTATCTATATTGGGATATACTGTGCACTAAATTTAATCACAGAACACATCATTCGCGCCGCGTAATTGTATGAGATGAAAAGATATAGTTAGGACAGAAGGAGGGGAACAATATGTGGTGGTTTATCTTAGTTGTAATCATTATAGTGATACTGGGCTGGTGGATAACCAAACAAACACACAAAGAAGAGAATGATCAGGTATGTGGTACTGGAATGGGGACGTCTGACCGCCCCGCGGGGAGAGTTGAGAAACCTGTCTTCGAACCAACGCCTCACGTGGCTGAGGAAGAAGCAGACGTCATCGCATCAAGTGCTGAGGTTGTTGAGCCGGTGGTGCCCGCGTCGGAGCCGAAACCTCATGTAGTCGAAGAGGAAGTCGCGACTGCCGAACCAAGCATCGAAGTTGTCGAACCAGCAGCGCCCGCGCCGGAGCCTCGCGTAGTCGAAGAAGAAGCCGCTGTTGTGGAATCGGTGCCAGTGCCCCCCGATAATCTGAAACGCATTGAAGGAATCGGTCCGAAAATATCAGGAGTGCTGCAAGAGGCAGGTATCAAAACCTTCGCGCAGTTGGCAGAGACTGAGGTAAGCAGACTGCAAGCGATTCTCGACGACGCGGGGATTCGTCTGGCATATCCCGAAACCTGGCCGGAACAAGCCGCGCTGGCGGCGGCAGGCGATTGGGACGCGTTGACTGCCCTGCAAGACCAACTCAAAGGTGGACGGCGCGTATAGTTTTCAAAATAAGAGATTGAAGCGGACTTAGCTCCCCGCGAGTTTTAAACTCACGGGGAGCTTTGTTATTTGCCAAAGACTGAAATATCTGCTATAATCATACCTAGTTTTCTTAGGTATAGACGCGAAAGGAGGTGCACAATGCAACTTCAGCAGCAAATGCGTAAAGGTAGCACACCAGTGTTGATATTGTCATTGTTGACCGAAGAACCGATGTACGGCTACCAAATCGCGCAGGAATTGGCGAGCCGCAGCGAAGGTTATTTTGAGATGCAAGAAGGGTTGCTCTATCCCGCGCTGCATCAAATGGAAAAAGATGGCTTGCTGCGTAGCGAATGGCATAACGCGGCAGAGACACGGCGGCGCAAATACTACTTCGTCACCGATGAGGGATACAAGGTATTGAACAGTTCGGTAGCAGAGTGGCAAAATTTCTTCACGCGGCTCATGGATATTATCGGCGGGCAGCGCGAACCTCAGCCCGCGATGGGAGGTGGATTATGACCCAAACATATATGACAGCGCTGAGAACCGCGTTAGGACAACTGGACACGGCGCGGCAGCGAGAGGTTATGGCGGAAATCAGCGCGCATCTGGAAGATAAAGCGCATCATCTGATGTTGAATGGACTATCGAAGGAGGCTAGTATGGAAAAAGCGATGGAAACGTTGGGCGACCCCACGGAGTTGGGGCAAAAGTTGAAACAGGTACATGACGGTGTTACGCGGCGCGACGCGTGGCTGGCTGCGCTGCCGCCGATGCTCTTCGGTTTGAGCATCACGCTCCCTTACGTGTGGCTGATACCATTCGGATTGTTAAATATTGGTGGGGCGACCGCGTTGCGCCCCACGCCGGTTTTCAACACCTTGTTGCTGTGCGGCGCCGGCACAGTTTTACTGAGCGCGTTTATTTTAATCGCTGGTAGCTTGCTTGCCGCGACGCGGCGGCTGCCGGTGTGGAGTCATACCTGGACAGGCGCGGCGGTGATGGTCACTACATTTATCCTCGCGGTTGCCAGCGATGACCTGCCGTATCTCATCTCGCCAGTGATCGATGTGTTGATTATCCTTGCGCTGATGCTGCTGCTGGGCGCGGCGTTGGGCATTGCGGGCTGGCGTAGCCTCTTAACCGGCGGTTTAGCGGGCTTGGGCGCGGTGATGATCCTCAGTTTGGGTACAGTATGGGCAGCGCAAGCCGCGCCGTTCAGTCGCCTGGATATCGCGTTGCTGGCAGGCCCTCTGGGTTTGGTCTACGGCGGATTGATATACAATTTTATGACCGGCGACGTGGCGCGGCGCGCCACGTTATTGATCATCGGCGGGTTGCTCTGCCTGATTACTATGGCAAGCGTTGAGTACGGAGTTTTCTGGCAGTGGCGCGTGAGCTATGAACAAACGGGGCAAATCTGGACGCTATTGGCAGTCGGACTAGCGTTGTTGGTCTTCGGTCCCATGGTCGGCTTGGCGGCGCAAAGGCTGCGTCTCCAAGTGGAGTGAAAAAGGTTGTATTGCAAATACGCGGAGGATACAGAGATTGTTTGTATCCTCCGCGGTTATTTATGGCTGTATGAACCACAAAATCCGAAGCACAATCATTAATTTTGTTGGGATCATTTTACTGCTAGGCGGCGCGGCAGCCACGTTCTTTCTCCACTCTCTGGACATTCGCCAACTATAGCTATTTGGGAATGCTCGCGGTCTCAGCGCGACGGTGAATAGCCAACGCGCTTTTTTCTTGCTGTCCAAGTGCGCCGTATTTTGCAAGTGCGTCACATTTGGTTCTCTACGACAATTATACTCCGCGCTTATTCGTGTCCTATTGCTTATAAAAGGTAACGATCTGCGCCGCGAAATCCAGCACACTTTGCCGCAGTGCCTGCGGTGCCAGCACCTCAATCGCGCTGCCAAATCCGAGTATGCGGTCGCGCGCCGCGGGCAAGTTCTCAAAAGGCAGCGTCACCGTAACCCACCCATCGTCGTCGGGCGGCGCAGCTCGCGTTATCTCCTCGTGCATTCGTTCACCGAAATAGTGCGGCAGCAAGGGAACAAGCTCCGGCGCGACGCGCACGGTAACGGGGTAAGACGGACGATTAGTTTTATACTCCGCGCACCATTCGTCCCAGAATGAGACCAGGTCGAAATTCGGGGGACGTTCAAAGGTTTTCGGCGCGACGCGTGCGTTCAATACGCGCGATACTTGCAAGACGCGCACATCGTCCTCGCGGGCATATACCAGATACCAGATGCTCGACTTGGCGACAATTCCGTACGGCGTGACCAACCGTTCGACCTCAGTGTCGAATATCAGGTGATATTTCAGGTAGATTTTACGATTCTGCCATATCGCCTGATGAATCGTCTGTAGCTGTGGTGTCGCGTCTGCCGCGTAGTGCCACGGAGTAGAGTCCAGATGCACCCGCTGGCGCACTTGCGCCCGGTCGTCGCGCCGCGTCGCGGGCAGTGCGGCGGCTAGTTTGTACAGCGCGGTTTTTAGCTCCTGACTTACCCCCAACTCAGCCAACGGCGCGGGAATGTTGAGCATGAACAGGGCGCGTATCTCGTGTTCGGTCAAGCCTGTGAGTGTGGTGCGATAGCTGTCAAGCAGCGCGAAGCCGCCCGCCGCGCCGCGCTCGGCATATACGGGCACCCCCGCGCCGCTGAGCGCGTCGATGTCGCGGTAAATCGTGCGCTCCGAAACCTCCAATTCCGTCGCGAGTTCTGCGGCAGTCAGTCGCCCGCGCGCCTGTAATAGCATAATAATTGATAAAAGTCTATCTGCACGCATAGAGATTCTCCTTATGTTATCGGAAATTTGAGTTGTGGTAAAGAAGTAAGTGATAGGGAAAAGTCATCCGATAATTTAACCACTAAGAGCACGAAGAGCACCAAGTATTTTTCTGTTAATAGTACTTATACGCGGTCAAATGCCCTCATTCGAAGCTAAAAATTGTCTTAGTGTCCTTAGTGTTCTTGGTGGTTTAATTGTAATCATTTTAACTATCATTTACCATTTAACCACTACTAAAATTTGAACGCGAATGTTGCTGATTGGCAGGATTATCGCGGATTTTCCTTTATACCACAAAATCATGACAATAGATGTCAGGTATGATGTGCTATAATTATCATACCGGTAAATAATAAAAAACCGCGCGGTATCACCTGAAGATATTAGAGGAGGAATTAACCATGAGTGAATTAGAAGTACGGATTGTAGAGCTTGAGCCGCTGCGCGTGGCCAGCGCGTATGGCTTCGGGGAAAGTCCCGAGGAGCAGGCTTGGGCGCAGATTACGGCTTTCGCGGAGGCAAAGGGACTGCTCGACAAACCACATCGTTTCTTCGGCTTCAACAATCCCGACCCCGCGCCCGGCAGCCCGAACTACGGTTACGAGCAGTGGATTACGGTAGGTTCTGAGGTGACAGCGGAAGGCGAGGCGACGGTGGAGATAAAGGAGTTCCCCGGCGGGCTATACGCGGTTACGAGGGTCGGAGGGATTGAGCACATCGGTAGGACGTGGAAACAGTTGGCGGAATGGGGCGAAGATAGCGCGTATAGAATTGCCCATCACCAGTGGTTAGAGGAGTGCTTTACCCCACCGCGTCCTCCGTTCGATGAAATGGAGCTAGACCTTTACCTGCCGATTGCCTAGAGGGTTGCGAGTAGCGTTATGGGAATAGCTCTGAGATAGCGCGGATTGTGGGGCGCGGTCGTGATTATGTAGTGTGTAGTTGATAACTGTATACACCGCGCCCTTCTTTACCTAAAGGACACCGCCCGAACCGGTGCTCCATCGCCGCGCTCTATCTTCAAGGGCAAACAGGAAAAGGTGAAATCGATGCCGATCAATGCTTGCAAGTTAGTTAGGTTCTCGATAATGACTATATTCCGCCGCAAGAAAATATGGTGAATGGGCAACAGCGCGGTTCCCACTTCGTCCACCGAAATCGCGTCGATGCCGATGCCCTTCAAATTAAACCGCGCCAGCCACTCCGCCGCGTCGGGCGATAATACGGGATAGTTCTCGAAATACTCAGCCTCGCCCCATAAATTGCTCCAGCCGGTGTACAACAGCACAAAGTCGCGATCTCTGATGCGCTGCGCGTGTGGCAGTAAATCTGCTAAAGTGATGTGCTGATTTGTTGATTTGCCGATTTCCGTCAGGTCTAATACCACGCCGCTGCCGATGAACTGCGCGGCAGGGAAATCATCCAGCGTCGCGGCGTTTTCGATGAGGTGCGCGGGCGCGTCTATGTGTGTCCCGGTATGCGAGTAGAGGCAGAGCAGCCGTTCGGCAAAACCGTCGTCCGCGACGGTGCAGGCGAGCGTGATTTGCGGGGGCGCGGTGCCGGGATAAACCGGCATCGCGGCGTGAATGGTGTGGGTTAAGTCGGTAATTTTCATCGCTTAGTATTCTACTGCGCGAAGTTCATCTTTCTCTATCTTAACATCTTTCCTCATACTCTTTCCTTTCCTTGCGAGTTAATTCTCGTGCAGTAGTGGTTAAATGGTAAGTGATAGTTAAAATGATTATAATTGAACCACCAAGGGCACTAAGAACACCAAGATAATTTTTGATTTCTAATGCTTATATTTGACCGCGTATATATGCTATTGGGTAGAAAAAACTTAGTGTTCTTGGTGCCCTTAGTGGTTAATTAATCGTATTATTTTTCCCGAACACTTACTTCTTTAACACTACTTTCTTACGCACTAATGATACGAACGCGTTCTGCGCGGCCGGTATGTGCACCCGATAGCCTCTCTTTGATTATACCACAGCGCAAATGAGCCAACAAGCATAAGTTACTGTTTCCCCAGCGGCAAAGCGCGGCTTATAATTTGTATCTCCTCCGGCTTCAACACGCGCAGCGCGAATATGCCCACCGCGTAAGCCGCGAAACTCGCGCCTAAATTGAGCAGCGGGTTCATCCCGCGCAGTACCCACGCCGCGCCACCCATCAGCGCGGCGGCGGCTAAGGGGCGCCATAGCGTCCGTACCCAGTTCACCGCGCCGAGATGTTGGCGTAAGTCATAGTAGAACGCGGCGAGCAGCACGATTTCGGAGAGCAGGTGAATCAGCGCGGCGGCGCGGTAGCTGTATAGCGGGATGAAAATCAGGTTCGCCAGCGCGGTGAAGCCGAAGCCGATGATAAACGCGACCGTCAAATATCGCTGGCGATTGAGCGAGATGAGCACGTAATGCGTGACGCTGTTGATGAAGCCGAACGGGATGGAGAGGATCATCAGTTGCAACGCGATGCGGGAATCGGGCAGATATTGTGAACCGCCTAACAGAAAGACTAACGGCTCGGCGAGGATAATCGTCGCCGCGGCGATGGGCAGCGCGATGAGCACGAGGATGCGGACGAACAGCACATACGCGGTCTGTAGGGGTGCAGAAGAGACTTCCGAAGTTTCAGAAACTTCGGAAGTCTTGTTTGTCCGCGCCCCTACATGTTCCGCGGCGTAGCGGCTCATTATCGGAAATACGGCGATGGTGAATGACGCGGGAATGATGTTAATCGCGTCGAAGAAGCGATAAGCGACGCTGTATAGCCCCACCACCGCCGCGCCGGTCGGCTCCAGCAGCGCGACATCGATTTTGAGAAACAGGATGGAGAGCACATTGTTAATCATCAGCGGCGCGGAGGTCGCCAACATGCCGCGCCACATGCCGATATCGACCGCAACACGGGGGCGATAGCAGAATTGGCGCAGCAGCCAGAATAGAATGGCGAGGGTGATAACATTGACGCCGATGGACGCACCCGCCAACCCGACGATGCCCCAATCGGTCAGGAGCAACACGAGCGTGCCGAGCATTACCTTCAGCACGACGCTGACGACCGTGAGCGCGGCGGGATATTCCATCTTCTCGAAGGCGTTGAATATCGCGGTGATGCCATTGGCGAAGGTGGCGGGGATTAAGCCGAGCATCAGCAGCACAATCGCCCAAATCGCGTCGGGGGCGAGGGGATTGACCAAGCCGCGCACGCCGATGTACAGTGCGATAATCGGCGCGACCGTCGCGAGCAGTATCAGGCGTAGAATCGAGGTGTTCGTGAGATAGCGGTCGGCTTCGGCGGGCGATTTGGAGACCTCGCGCTGGACGAGAATGTTCAAGCCAAAGGTGGTGAAGGTATCCATCCAGACGAACAGGGTCACGGCGAAGTAGTATTTGCCGACCGCGGCGGGATTGAGGACGCGCAGCATCAGCGCGGCGAAGGCGGTGTCGATCATCTTGTTCAGCAATTGCAGCACCATCGGCGCGACGCTGTTCTTCATCACGCGCTGGGTGGTGGAGGTGCTCTCATCCTCGCGATAAACGCGCCGCCAAATTGCATAGATGACCAACAGGAACAGCACCGCGCCGCTCATAAAGCTGACGAATAAGCCGAGCTTGACCGACAACGGCGTGAACTTGAAGCGGACGGTGTGATGTCCCGCGGGGAGTCGTACGGCGCGAAAGTTGCCATTGGCGCGGCAGATTTGGAGTTCACGTTCCTGCGGCGGCGCGGTGGACGCAGTAGTGGGCGCAGCACGCTGCGCCCCTACGGTGGTGTAATATGCTTTCCACGTATGGAAACGCAAGCTCTTTTGGAAGTAGCTGTCGGTCAGAATTAGCCAACCGGCGCGGTCTAGGGTCACGTCTAGCCAGACTTGGTTTGGCGTGTAGTCGGTGATTTCTAGGTCGTACTCTGTAAAGACTGTGCGGGGCAGACTGATGGATGATGTAATCGGTCCCACAAACCCGAAAGTGCGAGAAATAGGTAGGGGGAAAGTAATGTCCGCGCCATTTTTCTCCGCGTCCCATACCACAAAGGCGCGGGGGAGATAGTCATCGTTGTGATAGATGCGCATTTCGCCGTCGTAGACTTGGGTGAAATTCTCGTTGTAGATGTGCCTTGTGGTGAGGACGTATTTCA
>CAZSIG010000077.1:9055-10713 GCA_964606195.1 uncultured Anaerolineales bacterium | reverse complement strand
GCGTGAGTGGATTTCAAGCCCGCGTAGCTTCAAGCGCAGGTTAAAAACTGTGTCGGTGTATTTTTACCGCCGAGAGCGCAGAGGACGCGGAGTTTTCTTAAAGAAACAGATTTATAACCAGCATACGCAGGCATAACTCGTCATTTAAGGCCATATTTTTCAAGCAGAACAAATTGTAGTTAAAACTCTGCGCTCTCCGCGCCCTCGGCGGTAAGATTACTGTGAACTCGCGGAAGTCCTATGTGAATGAAATATGTAGGGCAGCTTTCCATAGCTGCCATTAGAACCAATTACGAAAACGGCAGGTATGGAAACCTGCCCTACTGAAGGATTAGCATGATTGACGCTATTGATGAAGTTCTGCGTAAATTGATAATTCGCGAGTTACCCGTCAAAAATGGGGAGATTGATATTACCTTCGAACAACCCAAGCGCGAATGGTCAGCGCGTATTAGCCGCCCTACACTCAATCTATTTCTGTACGACATTCACGAGAACAACAAACTGCGAATGGGGCAGAGCTTGCGAACCCAACGCAATAATGACGGGACGGTGAGCCAACAGCGGCAGCCGGTGCGGATGGACGTTCACTACATGGTCACCGCGTGGGCAGCGGATCCTGAAGATGAACATCGACTACTGTCGCGGGCGCTATTGGTATTTTTACGCATACCGTTATTGCCCCAAGATATGCTGCCAGAATCGTTGCGCAATCAACTCAAACCTATCCCCGTAGAAGTCGCGCAGCCCGATGAGTTGCGTAATATCACCGATGTGTGGAGTGTGTTGGATAACGAGATGCGCCCGGCGATAGCCTGTACTCTCACACTGGAATTCGATCCTTACGCCCCCGCTATTGAACCTTTAGTGCGCACTCGCGAATTTCGCGCCGGTCAATCTATATATCCCTGGCTGCGCGAATTTGATGAAGGGGTAGAACCGGATAGGATTTGGGAGATCGCGGGCGTTATCCGCAGCGAGAAGCCGCTGGAGAATGTACGGATGACACTTGTCGAGCGCGGGCAAGATGTGCGCGTTTATCCCGGTGGTGAGTTCGCCATAGATAACCTGCGGGCTGGTGATTATACCTTAGAGGTAACGGCAAAGGGATATAAAAAACCGCGCCGTCGTAAAATCACCGTTCCCGCTGAGAGTTATGATATTGAATTCTAAAAGATGTAACGCATAGTCGGCTAAGTGAAGCTGAAAGGAGGTCAGAAAAGACAAAAAAGTAGTCGAGATTATAACTTGGATGCGCCAGCGGCGCGAGAGTTAAGTAGAGAAGTGTGAGATTAAGGAAGGAGGTTTTTTAATATGCCTGAGTATCTATCACCAGGTGTCTATGTCGAAGAGGTGGATACCGGCGCGCGACCTATAGAGGGCGTCGGTACTGCCACCGCGGTCTTTGTCGGTTTTACCGAGAAAGCACAGTTAGCACGTAGGGTTGACGGAGATTTAGTCACTACCGATTTACTCAACAAGCCCGCGTTGGTAACTAATTGGTCACAGTATATTGAACGTTTCGGTGGCTTCGTAGAGGGTGCGTATTTACCACATTCGGTATATGGCTATTTCCAGAACGGAGGAACGCGTTGTTATATACTTAGCGTTAAGACGATTCCCAAGGCGCAAACCGCGCTGCTCAACTCCGCGGGTAA
>CAZSIG010000077.1:0-8955 GCA_964606195.1 uncultured Anaerolineales bacterium | reverse complement strand
GCGCTTTACTATCCCTGGATTCAAGTGCAAGACCCGGTAAAGAAACGCCCAGTGCACATGCCGCCTTCGGGACACATCGCGGGGATCTGGGCGCGAAATGATAACACGCGCGGCGTGCATAAGGCGCCCGCTAATGAGGTGGTACAGGGTGCTACTGGGTTGGCTTTCAACGTCACTAAAGGCGAACAGGATATTCTGAATCCGATCGCGGTGAATTGTATTCGAGCGTTCCCCGGTATGGGTATCAGAGTCTGGGGCGCGCGAACGCTTGCATCGAATGCTTCGTGGCGCTATATCAATGTGCGACGGCTATTCAACTATGTGGAGAAATCCATCGAGCGCGGTACCATGTGGGTGGTTTTCGAACCAAATACACCATTCCTCTGGGCGCGCGTGCGGCGCGATGTTAATGCCTTCCTAACCGGCTTATGGGGTACGGGGGCGTTATTCGGCGCCAGCGCGGCGGAGGCTTTCTTCGTCAAGTGCGATGAGGAGCTCAATCCGCCCGCGTCGCGGGATGAGGGGAAACTGATTATCGAGATTGGGTTAGCCCCGGTCAAACCCGCCGAGTTCGTCATTTTCCGCATCTCGCAGTGGGCTGGCGGCGCGGCTGGTGGTGAAGAAGCCGCCGAGGGTGGTGGAGAGTAATCTGCACCGCGAAAGATGGTTATACGATTTTTTAGATTGGTGAGTAGATTGAAATAGGAGGTTAAAATCATGCCAGAAGAACCACTGACTTCTGCAAGGAGTGACGATTATACTGAAGATCCACTTCTCGGATTTCAGTTCAAGTTAACGCTGGAGGGGAAAATCGCGGGGTATTTCACCGAGGTCTCCGGCGTCGGCTCTGAACATGAAATCGTCGAACATTCCGTAGTGAACGAGAGTGGAGTGGAGATGGTAATGAAGATCCCCGGACGGCTGAAATGGCAAGATGTGACGCTTAAACGGGGTATTACAACGAATATGGAGATTTGGGAATGGCGCGAGGAGTGTGTCAAGGGTAAAGTAGAGGATGCACGCACCAACGCTACTATAGCTATGCTAGGGCGCGATGGTGCAACCGAGCAAGCCATTTGGCACTTCAAGAACGCGTGGCCGTCTAAAGTCTCCGGTCCAACGCTCAAGGCGGACGCGAATGAAATCGCCATTGAGGAGGTCTCCATCGTACACGAGGGGATGTATCGCGAGAAATAGACTCGTGAAACGTGAGGCGCGAAACGTGAAGACGCGGAATGTAGCGAAGTACGTGAACTACGCGGTACGCATCACGTATCACGCCTCACGGCTTTATTTATATTATGACACTACAAACAGAATTTGAGTTTACGCTACCGCGCGGTTATGTTGACGAGAACGGCACCGTACATCGACAGGGAATTATGCGCATGGCGACCGCGATGGATGAGATTGCGCCGCTGCGCGATTTGCGAGTGCGTTCTAATGATGCTTATTTGGTAATTATTCTACTATCGCGCGTCATCGTCAGTTTGGGAACTCTACCCCATATTACAACGCAGGTAATCGAGAATCTCTTCGCGGCTGATTTGGCTTATCTCCAAATGCTCTATCGACGTATCAACGAAGAGGGCACGACGACGGTCAGAGTTAGATGCCCGGCGTGTCAACATGAATTCGAGGTAGATTTGTCTTCCTTGGGGGGGGAGTAAGCGGCTACCCCCTAGCGCGATTGTATGAGGAGGTAGCCTACATCGCTTATCATTTTCATTGGACCCACGCGGAGATTATGAATCTCGAACACCCCGAACGCCAACAATGGGTGAAGCAAATTGCGAGTATCAATCGGCGGCTGAATGAAGCGGGAGGCGGGAGACGTGAAACGTGAAACGTGAAGAAGATATACAGGCTACGCGATACGTTTCGCTCATCACGTTTCACGCATCACGAGAAGAATTATGCCAACACTTGAAGAGGACTTAAACACCTTTCGTATTTTTAGAGGATTTGCTTCGGAAGAGGAGAAGGCTGAAGATGAGAATGGGGAACCCATCATCAGGGCGCGTATCAGACAACAACTGACGGAGACTGAGGGGATACCCGAACCTCTCGAAGAAGCCTTGAGTGAGCCGGAGATAGACTTGCGCGTTTTAGCAGAAAAGATATACGCGCTATTCAAACAAGAACTGGTATTGGAACGCGAGCGCGCGGCGCGTAGGATATCCTGGTAAGGTCTTCTCAATGCTGATCAGCCTCCCGCAGGTTTAGCCTAGACAGATTTGGTTGAGAGAGATTATATCTATAGGGCGATATATCGCGTTAGAAAAATTGAACCTGCGGGAGGTTCAGATAACGCGGTTTGTATTTTGAGAGTGCTTTAGGTGTCTTGGTGAGGTAAATAATATGCCGAGTAAAGTAGAACGAACAGACCCTTTCCCTGCATTTAAGTTTCGCATAGCCATCGAGATAAACGGCGTCATCGAGGGCGGCTTCACAGAATGCAAAGGACTGAACGCGAAGTGGAAGACCTTCAAATACAAAGAAGGCGGCGTCAATGATTACATTCACCAACTACCTGAACGCGTCCAATATTCCAAAATCAAGTTAAAACGCGGCATGGATTTTTCGCGCGCCCTCTGGGATTGGTTTCAGCAGGGAGTACGCGACGGTAAAGTTGACCGCAAAAATATTTCCATCATTCTTTTCAACGCGGCGGGCGAAGAGGTCAAACGCTGGAATTTGACAGGCGCTTATCCGATCGCGTGGAAGGGGCCAGCCTTAAAAGTGCCTAGCAAAAAAATAGCCATCGAGACGTTAGAGATTATCCACCACGGTATGACATTAGCCGAGGCACCGAGGAGAGATGACTGAGACTAAGCAGGTGACGCGCGACCGAAAAGGCGGCTCGCCACAGCCCAATCATATTGCCCGCTCGGTGATGGGGAAACTCCATCATACGCGGCGCGCGCTGTCTCCCTGGATACGGCGGCGGCTGGAGACGCGCGGCATGAGTAATGCGAAAGCCCGCGTAATACGTCAGCCTGTTGCCCTGAGTACATCGGGCAATCGCGTGTTAGTGAGCCGCTTGCGGAGCGTGGTCAGGCGCGGAACTGCGCTACGCTATAGCATCGGTTCGGTCGAGCCGCGAATGGTGGCGCGATTTGCCAGCGCGATAGTGAACCGCTTTCCCGCTATCGGTGATAAGTACCGTCCGCGAACCGCCGATGTTGACGCGGAGCAGTCATTCGATTTTGTTGGTACAAGTATCGGTTCCTCAAATGCTCGCGAATCAACTTCCAAAGAGTTCACCTCAATGGCAGATGTGCCGCGCGAGATAATGGAAAGATTCGGCTCTCCCGAAGATTCGCGGTCGCGTAGGGCTAAGAGGGCAAGTTCCGTGCCAAAGAAACCCGCGCCGACCGTTCCCCGCAAAATGAAGTTGTACTCGCGAGTGGAAGAGGTATTCGCGTCAGGAACATCTCCACAGATGGAGGCGCCGGGGGAGCAAGAATCATCACCAATAGAATCCAGTGCGAGAGAACAGAAAAGCGCGGCGCCGCGAGATGAGAGACACGGAGCAGAGAGCGCGGTTTCGCCTGAACGAGCAGCGAAATCAACCGCGCCGGCTCAATCCGAAAAAATGGCGGTTTCACCTCAAGAAGGGGAAGGCGCATCGTCCATAAAAGAAATTGAGCTGCCCCGCTTCGAGAAATCTGAAGAACCGCGCCTGAAGACCGCGCAAGTTACGCCGAAGAGAGAACAAGATATTGCGGCTGCACAAGATAAGATGAGCGAAGCGGAGAGAATCATTTCATCTAAACAAGCAGAGAAATCAACCGCGATGGCTCAACCAGAAAAAATGTTGGCTCTGTCCAAAAGGAATGAGACCAAATCTACTGAAGAAGAGGTTGAACTGCCCCCTCTGGAAAAAATCGAAGAGCCGCGCCTAAAAACCGCGCAGGTTACGCCGAAATTAGATGTAAAAAAAACAGTACTCCCCCTTGATGCGGGGGAAAGCCATAAAAAAGAAGAGAGTAGAAAAGGAGTAAAGTCAACACCTCCACTTGCGCGAAACCAAGATGAGTCAGAGGTGGAAGAGACATTATCACCGGAAGTCGCGCGCGTGGCGGAGCAGCTTCCTAAGGCAGTTACGTCGACACCGCCCGAACGCGAAGCACCGGTAGCGCGCACTCCCGCGCCGCATGCAGAACAGCAATCCGAGCCTGCTGAAGCGGTGGAACGTGATGAAGTGCCAAAGCGAATTCCGGCAAAGCAGGTTCAGCCGATAACTACAGCGGAGCCAACGTCGCGCCAGAAGATTATATCGCGTGAACGACGAGAGTTACCACTAAAAGTTAGCCCCGCGACACGTTCTGAGATACAGCCTCAACGTGAAAGCGAATTGCCGAATAAACCTCCAAAACATCCAGCCGCGAAAGCGGAACGCCCCACTCAAGTAGCGAGCGAGGAGGACGCCCCCGGGATTTGGGGCATTTTTCGTAAAGCCGCTGCCAGATTAGCGGCGTTGCCTCGTAGATTTATAACGCGGCGCGAAACGTCGGTGCAACCAGAGCATGGGCTTACAGAGGCTGCGGAACAACATGATGAGCCTGCCGTTACCGCAAGAGAGATTTATCCTACTTCACCGTTACAGGACGAGAGAGTGTTGCCCTCGAAGGAGACGGGCGCGGCGCATTCTACAGAACGAACTCAGCATGATGAAGAAACGCCATATCGTGTAACACAACAAACATTCACAGACGATACCCATTTTATCGAGCCAGAGTTCACTGAAGAAGAAAAAATAGATGAAAAATCCTCTTCGATGGGAGGACTAGAACAACCATCCGTGCCAAAAGCGCGTGACCGACGTGATACGGAAACTCCGCGTTCAGAAACAATACTGGCGCGAAAAACAGAGGAAGCACCATCTATGGAAGGCGTGGTGGAGCCAGAAGTGCAGCGGCGCGATGTGGCAGGGGACAAAGCAAGCCTCGTCACTCCGCGACAGGCACCACGCCCAGACGATTTAGATGATGAGCGTATTACACCTATCGAGAGGCAACACGCGAGACAAATTTCGAGTGCAAAGGAAGAACCATTATCATCGCAGGAAACCGCACTGATATCTGTTTCACCTTTGCCAAAAGCAGAAGAGGAAACCTTGCGGCGCGAAGCGGCACCTGATGAGCGTATCGTATCCCCTGAAGCGCATCTCGCGATAGAATCACCGCGCGAAGAACACCCGCCTGAACGCGTCTCTACGCGGCGCGGTGCGAGAGAGACGCCTGAGTCAGTGACTTCGGAGCATATAGCGAAAGATGTGATTCGCCCTGTAATTTCGCGGCGCGAGCAGCAGCCTTTGCCAGAGACGCGGAGAGTAGAAAGGGGCGCGGAGAAACTTCAAGTAGTTAAGCCAATTGAGCGTCCAATTCCTCAACAGACACGCCCGCCCGCGCAGCGCGACGCGAAAATTATTCCTCAAGTCTCCCCAGCCCTGAAGAAAGAGGAACCGCAACTTTCTGAAACCATAGAAGCAGAGAAAGACACTTTGCCGCCATCCGCAGCACCGCGTGAGCGGCAGCAACGTGCCCCACTTTCTGCGCTGGTGGATATGATTGCGTCGCGAATGGAACCGGGAGCGCGGTTGCCATTCGCGAAACCGTTGGCGGCGATTTTGCGCCGCGTGGTGGGAGATAGGCAACGCGATGCAGAGGAGCCTTCACCACGTCCAGCCATAGAATCGGTAAAAACAGGGGGCGTTGAAACTGTAGATGCTAGAGAAGATACGCCTGCCTCTCCAGCTGAACCGCGTGAGCAAGTTCAAGCAGATACGATTACCCCACAGTCAAAACCGAAGACGCAGCCACCGCAGGAGAAACCACTGGCAACGATATTGCAGCGAGTGACGCAGCCCACAATTACCACTCGCGCCCCTACTACACAGCTTGAGGCGCGCGGTTGGCGGTTCAAACGTAAGGGGGGCGAGAAGGCGGCGCCGACCGCGCAAGTCAGCCGCGCGGTCGGTGAATTGGAGAGACCTTCCAGCGCTGGACGTTCTTTAGAAGGTAAACCGCGAGTGATGATGGAGCGAGTGACCGGGCGGGATTTGAGCGATGTAAAAGTTCATACCGCGCAGTTAGCGCCATTGAACGTGCAAGCCGCGAGCAAGGGACGCGATATATTTTTTCAAAAAGGAGAGGATAATTTCGATACGCCGAAGTCGCTATCGCTACTGGGACACGAGGTAACTCACGTGGCACAGCGGCACAGCGGCATCAGAGCCAAACCCGCGGAGCCGGTGAGCGATATGCCACTGGCGCGCGTTCAGCCGCACATTGCCCGCGAGGAGGCGGAAGCGGATGAAACCGAGCAATCGGTCATGCAGTTATTGCAAATGGCTCCCGCGACCGATATGCCACTCACGCCCCCCGAAGATCAAGAGACGGACGAGTTTGAACTAGAGGAGCGGGATCCCGAAGAAGCGGCATTGACACCCGATGATCTGGCGGCGGAGCCTGAGTTGTTTCTGCGGCAAAAGTTGGCGTTGATGGTCGCGGCGCGGTTGATGGATGATGAGGGAGAATATCCTGAAGAGATGTATCAAGACCTGTTGCTAATCGCGCCGCCGGATATAGATTTGCTCTCTGAGGAGGGTATTATCTCTGATGAGGATTTGGAATCGCTGGGAATGACTTTGGAGGCTTACGAGGAGTTGGAGGAGGAAGCGGAAGAGGAGTGGAAGCCGGATTTGGATTCGCTGGCGCGGCAGGTCTATCCATTCATCAGGCAGTTGTTAGCGGTCGAGCGCGAACGTCAAGGTGCGTGGTGAGAGGGCGCGATTAGAAATTAGAGACTAATGCACCTTCTAGCTTTTGGCAATCCGGTGTATAATCTTATCAAAACGCCTTGCATGGAGACGCCGGAGCGAGTGCTTTCGGGGAGTTCTACGAACGCCTGCTTAGCGCTACGTCGATTGGGCGACCGCGCTACTTTGGTGGGATGTATCGGGGATGATTTTCGCGAACGTTTAATCGCTTATTTGA
Source organism: uncultured Anaerolineales bacterium (assembly GCA_964606195.1). Taxonomy (GTDB): domain Bacteria; phylum Chloroflexota; class Anaerolineae; order CAZSIG01; family CAZSIG01; genus CAZSIG01. Next base: position 1,951 of record CAZSIG010000077.1, on the reverse strand, counting down.
CTGATTGTGATGTCGCGTTTCGATTGCTGCCATCTTGTGAGACGGGCGGTTTTTTGCTAAAGTACGATGAGCGCGGGAATCGCACGTTAAAGGTATTGCGTGTTGCCGATGTGATTCCGCCCGTAGCTGCTGATGGCTGGAAAGATGTGGATTTCGTGCTGCTTGGACCTTTATTGGGAGAGACTGGCGCGGAGTTAGTACAAAGTATTTACAACTGCATCGATGCACTGATCTTGCTCGATCCACAAGGACTACTCCGCGAAGCAGAGGGAGACCGAATCGTATACAAGCGAACCGCGCTGTTTGATGAGATAGTTTCACTTTGCACAATCATAAAAGCCAACGAGGTTGAGGCGGAGATAGTGACGGGAATCAACGCGCGGCGTGATCCAGCGGGCGCGGTACGCGAGTTACACAAAGTAGGTACGAAAATCACGATAGTGACGTTGGCGGAGCTAGGCTCAATTATCTACGACGGCGCGAAGGTTTATAAGATTCCGGCATATCGCGTCGCGGAGGTGGATCCGACCGGCGCAGGCGACGTTTATAGCGCGGGTTTTGTGTATTGTTATGAGAACATATCTCAAGATATGCGCGCGATTGGCTGTTTCGCTTCGGCGGCAGCGTCAATGAAGGTCGAGCATTCGGGACCCGATTTCGCGGTGAATTTGGCAGAGGTCAAACGGCGCTGGAAATTTTTGCTTGATGAAGCGTCCGCTTTTTGAAATTAGCCGATAACCGTCAACTAACGACGCGAAGGATACGTTAAGATGCAAAAAGTTAGAATCTATAACTTAAAAACTGGTACATTGGTGATAGATTGCACCGCGCAATTTAACCCGGATAAGTTGAAGCTCAACAAATCGGTCAAGTGGTCGACGAAGCCGACCTGGAAAAGCAACATCGGCACTACGACTTTTGGGGGCGGTAAGCCAACCGCGCTCTCTGTGAATCTATTCTTCGATACCACCGCGACGGGGGGAGATGTGCGCGATTACACGACGCCGTTGATGTCTTTAACCCTCGCGGATATCTCGGAGGCGAGTCAGGTAGAGGACACTGAAGTTACGTCTACCGCGACCATAAAAATCGAGCAGAAGGAATTGGAAATCAACAAGAAAAAAGACGATCTCAGAAAGAAGAACGATAAAATCAACTCCAGAAGGGGGCACGATAGCTCCGGGCCCTCCTCAAGCACCAGGGGTCAGATAGAGCAGTTGGAGAACGAGCGCGATGATATTCAGTACGAGATAGATAAACTAGAATTGGAGTTGAAGGAGTTACAAGAGGGCAAAAAGGAAGAGGTCAAGAGCATTGAGATCGGGTTAGCCACGCCGCCTAAGTGTCGGTTCGAGTGGGGGACCTTCTCTTTCATCTGCATCGTGAAATCGGTGAACGTCACTTTTACGATGTTTAAGCCCGATGGCACACCAGTACGGGCGCGGGCTAAGGTCAAGATGACCGAAATCGAAGAGCCAGATTTGTATCAACCTCAAAACCCTACTACGCGAAGCGCGCCACGTAAGATTTGGGTGGTGGAGGAGGGGCAAACTCTGGATTGGATCGCGTATAAGGAATTTGGTAACGCCGCGATGTGGCGGTATCTGGCGCGAATTAATAATTTGAGTAATCCGCGCGATTTGCGCCCCGGACAGGTGTTGAATCTGTGACGCGTGTCATCTTCCCTGTAGAATTGTGCCAATCTCCACCGAAGCTGCCGCGGGATTTACAGACCGAGCGGATCAGAGTGTCCATTCCTACGGCAAGTGCGGCACCACTCGTATTAGAACTGCGTACAGATAGTTTACACTTGGCGCGGTTTTTCGAGGCGAATTGGGTGCCTTTGGACGATCACGCGGTGACTGAGTCGAACGTGGTGATCACCGCGCTGAAAAATGAGGCGCGGTGCTATGGGCTGCTGGACACGTTGAACGGAAGCAATTGGTTCTGC